>VGSO01000258.1 GCA_016874945.1 Deltaproteobacteria bacterium | reverse complement strand
ATCGAAATAGGAATTCTAGTGAGGCTCTTGCAAAACTCGTTTTGTTGTCATCCTGAACGAAGTGAAGGATCTCAACCTCTTGTAAATACGAGATTCTTCGCTTCGCTCAGAATGACAAGGGGTGGCAATAAGTAATTTTGCAAGAGCCTCCGATGTTATCAATAATTTTTAAGCATGCCAACGGCGCCGGGATAACATATCCGCCCTTCCCACCCCTCTGACTTGCAGGGGGCCCCATTCCTGCTGGTTTGAACGGACCCGGGCATCAGAGATTAATATCCTCCCACCGGCGGGCGCAGCGGTTGAAGGCGAACATGGCAACGGCCGCGGCCAGGCCCGCGACCGCGAAGGGCGTCCAGACCTGGCTGGGGTCGTAGTAATCCCATAAGAGCCGGGTCACTTCCGCCGGGGTTTGGCCCAGCATATGGGTCAAGGCGCCAAAGGCCCGGGTGCGGTCCGGAAGCTCGGTCACCTTCAATACTTCGGACATGTAGCGCAGGGCCAGCCCCGCCTTTTCCCCGGCCCGTTCATAGATCTGCCCCCCGGCGTAAGACCCGTAGCCCCAGCCGATGGCAAAGGGGATATTGGCGTAGCCCATGTACAGCGCCTTTTGATCCCCGGGGGCGATGACTCCCAGGTACTCGTTCATTTTGGGGGAGCACAGCATTTCTCCCAAGGAAAAGCAGGCGATGCCCGCCAGGCAGGTGTAAATGGACATGCCGGCGCCGGCCGCGTAAACCCCCAGGCTGGCGATGACAAAACCCCAAAGGATGGAAGTGAGCCGCCGCATCTTCCGGTTAACATACCAGGAAAGGGGCGCCACGAAGAGAATGATGAGAAAGGGGTTGAAGTTGATGACCCATTCCTGGGCGATCTGGGGCCCCCGGGAGGCGTCCCGGGAGAGCATGAACTCCGGCAGGCGCCGGGCCAGGGAGGAGCTGTCGGTCCAGTCCACGATGAAATTGGGCAGCATGTCCCAAAGCTGCATGAGCACGGCCCAGAAAACCGAAGAAATGAGAATAAAGGTCAGGAGCCGGGGGTTCAGGATATTTCGACCCGTGAGGGCCACCACCTGCCAGATGCCGGTGGATCGGTCGGCGCCGGATTCCACCTCTGGATAAGTGAGCAGCCAGACAAGGTTTAAGCTGACCAGCGCGGCGCAGCCATAAAAGACCATGGGCCAGGAGTACCCGTATAAAAAATGGGCCAGAGGAGGGCCTAAAAAACCGCCGATGTTGACCACCATGTAGAAAAACCCCCAGCCCGCCCCCGAGGTCTTTTCCGTGAGGGTCTTGACAAAGGTTCCCTGGATGGGCGGCTTAAACACCGCGGTGCCCGCAGCCAGCACCAGGCATCCGGCGAAAAAGGGCCAAAAGTCCCGCTGGGTGGCCATGGTGACGTATCCCGCCACTTTTAACAGGATGGCCGCGACGATTTGCCTCTTGTAGCCGTAGCGGTCGGCGAAGCCGCCGGTGAACACGGGGAGGGCGGACTGCACCAGGGCCCACCACATGAAGATGAAGCCCTTCTGCCCCTGGGTGAAGTGCAGCCCGCCGATTTCGTCCGCCTGGGCAATATAGATGGGGATGACGACCCGCACTCCATAGTAGGCGAGGCGCTCCACCATCTCCATGAGGTTGGCCGCCCAGAAAGGCCAGGTGAGGTTGCGGGTTTGGTCCCAGAAGGAAGACATGGATGCGGTTTTCGGTTTTCGGGCCGTAGGCCGAAGACCCATTAAGAAAGTCCTAAGGTTTGGGCGGCGAGGTTTTGCCGCTTTTCAGCGAAAACCGCCACTTGCAAAACATGTCCGGGGGGTGGGGGTCCGGCGGCGCAAAGGCGCATTCCGTCGTAATCCGTTCATCGACTTCCCGGGCAAATTTCTCAAATTCCGCCCGGTGCATTTCTTTGCAGCGATACTCCGGCAGTCCCCGTTTGAGCCGGGCTTCCTGGGTGGGACAGGAGGGGACAGTGATAATGACTTCCTCGGGACGGCTATCAATTTGATAGCCCACCAGGATGGTCCAGGGCCATAAACGCAGGGCCTGGACAAAGCCTGCCAATCCCCGTTCCTGAATGTGGAACCTTTTTATCAGGTCCCGGGCGCCCATGGCCGACACCCGGCCCCAGACTTGTTCATTCAACTCATCCGCGGTGGCCTCGTCGAAGCGTTCGCTGATATTAATATACCAGAAAGCATCCATTACCCGGTAATGCCAGAGTAAAAATTTAAGATATTGCCGCAAGCCGGAGGCATCCATGCCTTCAAAAATCGCCAGGTCCATGTTCACTCCTTGTTCAGGTGGCAATCGCCTCTTTGGCAGTTTCACGATAAAACAAGGTGGCCAAACTCTCCAGTTTTTTTTGAAACCGGGGGTCGGGAACAGTCGCGCCGCAGCCGTTGGCCCACCCATCAATTATGAAAAGGCGCGGGCAAAATTCAGAGGCGGCAACGCCTACTTCAACTTTTGAACCTTGAACCTTGAACTATTCGAGCCAGCGCCCAATATAGAAAAAGGGGCGTCAGCTTGCGCCGGCGCCCCCTGATAGCTATTCGCTGATAGCTGACAGCTAAAGGGCCTTTTTCCTTGCCAGAAACGCTCCCCTTCATATATGTTTACTTTTCTGATATTTTCTTACCTTGAGGCGTTGCGTTGGCGGAAAGCCTCAATATTATACCATTTTCTCTTTCAAGTGCAACAAACATAATCTGTAACTTATTGATAATCCGTAATTATCTTTACCGAAAACCGAAAACCGAAAACCGTATTATATGGTGCGCCGGGCGCACCCCACATTCTGAGGAGCCCAAAATAACTTCCGACCTGATCCAGTTCATTTTCGCGGGGCTGACCGCCGGGGCCATTTACGCCCTGGTGGCCCTGGGTTTCGGGGTGGTGCACAACACCATGGGCATCGTCAACTTCACCCAGGTGGATTTCGTGTCCCTGGGGGGGATGTTGCTCTATAGCTCCCTGTTCGCCGCGGGACTGCCCATGCCTCTGGCCCTAGCCGCGGGAGTGGCCGGGGTGACCCTCATCGCCCTGGCGGTGGAGGTCTTAGGGGTCCGTCCGTCCCGCTCCCAGAGCCACCTGGTGCTCATCTTTTTAACCATCGGCCTGTCCATTATCCTCCGGGGGGGGATGACCCTTGTCTGGGGAAAGAACCGCATGGCCGTGCCCCCCTTGTCCGGGGAAGACCCGGTGAAGCTCCTGGGGGCCGCGATCCTCCCCCAGACCCTGTGGATCATCGCCCTGACCGCCCTGGCCATCGTGGGGCTGGTGCTCTTTTTCCGCAAGACCTCCATGGGCCTGGCCATGCGGGCGGTGGCGGCCAACGAGGCCGCGGCCGCGGTGGTGGGCCTCCCGGTCCGGCGGGTCAAGGCCATGAGCTTCGCCCTGGCCGGGGCCTTGGGCGGGCTGGCGGGCTGCCTGGTGACCCCCATCACCACCCTGGCCTACGACGTGGGGGTGCTGCTGGGCCTCAAGGGCTTCGCCGCGGCCATCCTGGGGGGGTTCGGCTCCTTCCCCGGGGCCATCCTGGGGGGCTTCCTCCTGGGACTGCTGGAAAGCCTGGGCGCGGCCTATATCAGCAGCGCCTATAAAGATGTTATTGCCTTCGTGGTGCTGCTGCTGGTGTTGTTTATTAGACCCCGGGGACTATTGGGGACGGCATAGAGTAAAGCTGTGAATTGCCTCAGGTTAAAAAGTATTACAGGAGTAATAAATATGGGTAAGAGACTCTTTCCAAAGACGATGACTGACTTATTTAGTTTAATTGCAAAAGAAACAGCCAGAATGTCATATCCAGGAAAGATGAATAACTTAGTTAAAGAAGGAATGAAAAAGGCGTTGGAAGATTATTTTGCAAAAATATTCCCCCTTGGAGAGCTTTGGGATAATTCAAATGATGTAGTGAACAATTATGATGAATGGCACAGACTAAGAGTTAAAGAAATCGGCGGGATTGTAAATAACTATAATAAGGTTTTGACAAATAACCCTGAGGCTATGGGTGCTAAATTTTTGAATACTTTCATGCATCAACTTATGAAATATGATAAGTTCAGACCGCTATTCAAAAAACTGCATCTTCCTCTTGATAGGAGAGTTTTTAACGCACTTAAATCTTTGAGAGTTTCATCCTTGACATCGATTAATACTTTATTAAAACGGCCTCCATATTCTATTAATTATGAAGAATATGAGATTATCCAAAAAGTTCTTTGGAGTCTTATAAAAGAACTTAATAATAGAATAGGTATTGAATTTAAAGTTGAGTCAAGAATTGAACTTAATTTGTTATGGATTTAGGTTATTCAAAAGATGCTTAGAAAAATTATATCATGAAAAATATAAATGAACACCGCATCCTCATGGGCAACGAGGCTATAGCCCGGGGGATTATCGAGGCCGGCTGCACCCTGGCCGCGTCTTATCCGGGGACGCCGGCCTCGGAAATCCTCCCGGCGGTGGCGGCCT
>VGSO01000257.1 GCA_016874945.1 Deltaproteobacteria bacterium | reverse complement strand
ACAACCGGCAATCCAAAATAAATTGGCGTTTCTCTACAGCCGATGCCAGGATAAGGCTGAAGCGCCTTTATCCGAAACTATAAATGATACATGGTACTAACTAAAAAATTAGGTTTTTCAGAGGGTAAAATTAGGGATTTCCGAATTCCAACTTTCAAAGATTTGAATTTATATTGCAGCAAGTTCAAGGGGGTGAGAGGGTCTGTATTCCCTCTCCTAAACCTTGTCAGTATTGTTAGTGAATGTGAATATCTGCCTTCCTTAATTAAATTACTCAACTGTAGATCAAAACCTTCAACTTAACCATCACAAAATCCCCTCGCGGGGACCTACAGGAACCGTCTTAAAAGAACAATCTATTAGCCTGGAGATTATAAAATGGACAACACGAATCATTGCCCAATAGTTAGAAAAGTTAGAGCGTTCCTTATCACCTCTTTCATATTTCTTTTGCAGATAAACCTGTTAATGATTGGTGAAGCGGCTGCCAGCCAAAAATATCCCAGAGGATACTCAGTAAAAGCGTTGGACCTCTCCAAGCCCCTGAACGTTGAAGACCTCATGGCGGCAGGACAATTGGGCGGGCCAGTGCATCCTACCCATAATATTACAAATGGAGCCATTAATCATTCTTTCGGCGAAGCTATTCAAGCCTGGAATAAACACGAATATAGAGAAGCAGTAGAATTATTCCGGGCTCATGTTGCCAAATATCCCGATAGCCCCTGGGCCTCGGAAGCGATGCTGCACATTGGCTGTGATGCCCTGTTCCATGGCCGTTACAGCGAGGCAGGCAGTTCTTTCTTTTGGATCTTGCGAACCAATGCGGCAAATCCTCATCCCGGCGCGCAAATGATGGTCCACAAGACCCGGGTGCGCCTGGCCAATCTGAAAACCCTGCAAGGTAATTTCTCTGAAGCCCTGGAACATCTCCGCATCGTCAAGCAATCCAGCCCCGACTGGCGTCACCGGACCTATGCGGCTCACTGGATTCAAAGGCTTTCCCGAGAGATCAATAACCAGACAGCCAGTTGTCCCCACGCACGTGGGGGTGAACCGAATTTTGAATTTGAAGCTGGCCACCACCTTCCGTTGTCCCCACGCACGTGGGGGTGAACCGCAAGCCGAAATTCCGCATGATCGAGCTCAATCGTTGTCCCCACGCACGTGGGGGTGAACCGTTCACAAATCGAGGAATGAACACTCCAAATGTGTTGTCCCCACGCACGTGGGGGTGAACCGTTTTAGATATGAGCAAATTAAACGGTGGTGATGTTGTCCCCACGCACGTGGGGGTGAACCGGAATTGGGCATGTCCGTTGCCCTGGTGACCAAGTTGTCCCCACGCACGTGGGGGTGAACCGTCCAGCACCAAATGGGCGCCCGGCTTCTTTTTGTTGTCCCCACGCACGTGGGGGTGAACCGGTCACATTGGCGGGAATGGTCTGGTCGGCCGTAGTTGTCCCCACGCACGTGGGGGTGAACCGACGGAATCGGGAGAAAGGGAAATCCCATTACTGTTGTCCCCACGCGGGTGGGGGTGAACCGGAAGATGCGGCGGTCCGGTCCAGTTGGCGGAAGTTGTCCCCACGCGGGTGGGGGTGAACCGTGAAATTCATCAAAATGATTCCGGGCAAGGGCGTTGTCCCCACGCGCGTGGGGGTGAACCGGCCCAGACGCTGGGCTCCAAGGCCGCAAAGGGGTTGTCCCCACGCACGTGGGGGTGAACCACGGACCGTTCGGGGCGGCGTCTCCAGCCGGGCCGTTGTCCCCACGCACGTGGGGGTGAACCGCCATAGAAGTTATTGTTGGTCCCTCCACAATAGTTGTCCCCACGCGGGAGGGGGTGAACCGAAATATCTGGAGCCGCTCCGGGAGGAATTGTAGTTGTCCCCACGCGGGTGGGGGTGAACCGGGCATCACCGACGCCATGGACATGCAGATCAGGTTGTCCTGTCGGGGCGCATCCCATCAGCCGCGGAATTAGCGAAACTGCTGCTGGAGGCCCAAAAGAAGCAGAAGTCAGGGAACGGGGAGCAGGAAGGTAAGAACTAGTCCCTGACCGCCAGTAGCTTCTGATGGAAGACAATGCTCCCCCCCATGGGGGGTTCGGTAACGAACATTATTGTAATTCCAGCAAAGATTAGAAGCCCCCGGCGCGGGATTCTTCCGCGGCTTCGTCCCCTCAGATTACCGAAAAATCCGGGTTTTATGGCTTAGGAATTCTGTCTAACCCCGTCCTACCCGGCGGGGTTAGACCTGCCGATGCAAGGGTGCGCCTGGCGCACCAGGTTTGATTAAGCCTTGGCGGGATTGATGGCGAGGACCGGGCAGGACGCCTTGCGAATAACTTTCTCACAGATACTGCCGAAGATGGCATGTTCCAAGCCCTTGCGGCCGTGGGTGCCCATGACGATTAAATCCACCCCTTTTTGGTTCGCCACTTCCACGATTTTATCCGCCGGCAGGCCGGACATGACCAGAGTTTCCACCTTGGGAATGGCCTTGAAATACTCCTGGGCCACCGCGCTCATCTTCTGCTGGGCCGCTTGCAAGACCTCATCCTGGAACGCCTTGATGTTGCCGTGGGGCACGTGGAAGGCGGTGAAGTCCGCCAGATCCTGGGCCACGAACAGGACATAGACCGTAGCGCCAAACTTCTCGGCGAAGGTGGAGACCCAGGGCAGCAAAGTCTCGAAATTCTCGGCAAAATCAATGGGAAAAAGGATCTTTTCAACTTTCTTCATTAAGGTTAGCCTCCCTTAGGCCTGGTGCACTCCTAGATTGTGAAATTTTGGGTAAACTACCAATGCTCCTGGTTCTTGTCAAGTCAAAAAGCCGGGTTAACCTGGGGAGTGTACGGCAAGGGACTGAAAAACCTATTAAAATTAGCGCCAAGAATTTCGCGTAAAAAATTCTTGCCAAACAAATTTTTGATTATTATATTTCCCCAGCGTCTTACCGTTGTCGGGGAGACGGATTCCGGCACGAAATGGGGTGAGGATCATCGGCGAAATACGTTTCAGCTCGAACCACGTCTGGGTCAGGATGGATGACCATGCCCGGGCCACCATCGGTGTGACTGACTTCTGCCAGGAAAAGCTGGGAGAAATTTACAGTCTTCGCCTCCCCGAAGAAGGGGAAGAAATTATCAAGGATGAAACCTTCGGTGTGGTGGAGGCCAAGAATGGCCGCCATGAGTTCACCGCCCCCATCACCGGGGAAATAATCGAAGTCAACTACGAAGCCGTGGAGGTTCCGGAGATCATCAACGAGGACCCCCTGGCCGAAGGGTGGCTGCTTAAGGTGGAAATGAGCTCCTCCACCGAGTTCGACGACCTGCTCACCGAGGAGGAATATGCCGAACATCTGAGTGAAGCAGAGGATATGGAAGACTAACCCTGAATCAGGGTCCTCCCCACTCCCCTCTCCGGTCTTGTGGGCAAGTCGAGGGGCTCCCCTTGCCAGACAAGGCGCCTTCGGGCACGGCAGCGCCGTGCCTTTGTTGTTTCCCTCAAGGGGCGGAGAAAGATTTTATTAACAAGCTCCCTTTTATACCAATTCGCATTCAAAAGGTATTGAAATGTGGCGAACCTTGTGTTCGCCCACCAATTTAGGGCGAATACAAGATTCGCCCCGACGGAAAAAATACACGTTTGATGGCGAATTGGTATCAGATAATCCCAACCTGCCTTTTGACCTGCTGGTCTTCCTTTAACCGAAAACCGAAAACCGTATTTTTTAGGGCAGGGGGTGACTTAGGCGCTAAATATGATTACAGTCAATTGCTAAGGCGCCGTGGCCGCGTCGCAAAAAAGTTATGAGGTGAATTCCGTTCAATATGGCTAAGGCAAAAGTCCAGAAAACCACCCCCAAAGTTGAGCCCGAGGACACGGCCAAATCCAGCCGGGGGGATAAAACCCCGCGATCGCCCAAGGAGCCCAAACCCGGGCCCCGGCCCCCGGAACCCGCCCCTGGCCTTCAGGCCAAATCCTGGGTTTGGGGAACCCTGACCTCCATCCGCCTCACCGTCTTTTTGCTCCTGATTCTGGCGGCCCTGGCCGTTATCGGCACGGTAATCCCCCAGGACCAGCCTCTGGGCCAGTATATCAGGCAATATGGCGAGGGCTTGGGGATGTTCCTCTACCGCAGCGGCCTCACCAGCATGTATTACAGTCCCTGGTTCGTGGGGCCCATCGGTCTCCTGGCTCTCAACATCTCAGCCTGCCTGGTGCATGGTCTTCCCCGGGCCATCCGGAGGTCTTTCCGGCGGCTGACTCCGGAGGCCGCCGCCGCCCTGCCGGAGCGGGGCCACCGCTACTGGGCCGGGGGAACCGATCCCCACCCGGTGGTGGCCGCGGCTCTTAAAGAAGAATGGGGACGCCCTCACAGGGAGACCTTCCAGGGTCAGGAAATTTATTTTTGGGAACAAGGCCGCTTCCGCCCCCTGGGCCCTTACCTGGTGCACCTCTCCCTGCTGCTGATTCTGGCCGGAGGTCTGATCGGC
>VGSO01000256.1 GCA_016874945.1 Deltaproteobacteria bacterium | reverse complement strand
GGCGAAGCCGTCTATGATCTGGAAGTCTGCCCCAGCGAACCGGTGGTGGAGCGTAAGGGGTGGCCGCCTCTTCCGGGAGCCTACCAGGTGCTACGCTACCAGGCGCCGGTGGCTATTTGCACTTTAACCGCAGATGACTTGGCGGCCGCGGTGGCACGGCTGGCCGGGCCGGAAATCGCTGTGGTCGGAACGCTGCACACTGAAAACTTGGGAATCGAGCGCCTCATTCAGAATGTTCTGGCCAACCCCCACCTTCGTTTTGTGGTCCTGTGCGGTGCTGATTCAGTACAGACCTTGGGGCACTATCCGGGGCAATCATTAATGGCCCTGGCGCAGCATGGCATGGATGACCGAAAACGCATTATCGCCGCGCAGGGACGGCGGCCCGTTCTGAAAAACCTTAGCCTTGAAGCCGTGGCTCAATTCCGGGAGGTGGTGGAGATAGTCGACCTCATCGGGGAAACGAAGGCCGGGAAGGTGGTTGCGGAGGCGGAGCAGTGCGCCGCCCGAAATCCGGGGGCTGCCATGCCCTTTGCCGTCTCTCACATCGTTACGCCGGTCCCAGGCTATCTGCCCGCGCGCATGGTGAGCGACCCGGCCGGTTACTTCGTGGTCTACGTTGACCGAGCCAGGGGAATCCTCTCCTTGGAGCATTACCTCAATGAAGGGGTGCTGGATATGGTGATTGAAGGCGCCAGCGCCGCGGAGCTTTACATCCCGGCCATTGACCGGGGTCTCATCTCACGCCTGGACCATGCTGCTTATCTGGGCCGGGAGTTGGCTCGGGCCGAGGAGTGCTTGCGTTCCGGGGAGCCGTTTGTGCAAGATGGCGCGCCGGAATTAGCCGCGCCCTTTCCCCTGGCCAGCGTTACCTGCGGCCCTGCCTGCCATGAGGCCGGGGTCTGAGGGACCTGAGAGGCAGCCGGTCGGCTGCGTACTTTATCCGTCAACAGGCTGTGAGGTTGATGCGCCCGGATGGGCTTTTAGCCAGGCAGACCTGGCCTCCCGCTTCACGGGGCTGGGACCCAGCTTATGCGCCCGCTCTGACATCTCTTTACAAATGGCGGCCCACCTTGGCCCTTCAGCAGAGCCGACATTGAACATCTCCAGCCGCTCCGGCTCCATGCCCATTTGGGGAAGGTCCTTTTTCAACTTGTTCACCCGTTTTTTGTCTCTAATGTTGCCGGTAAGGTAATGTCATTCGCCCTCATGGCACCCCGCCACAAAGACCGCATCCGCGCCCGCCTCAAAGGCTTTGAGCAGGTGCAGGACCTCCTTGGTGGAGTCGCACTTGGGACGGAAAATTTCATAGTCTTTTATCTGCTCCAGTAACATCTTGCCTCCCGGGGTTGTGCCCCTGGCTTAAAGGATGTCAAAATTCATCCAGGGCCCGCCAGCCGTAGTTCTTGAGATAGACTTCAAGTTTTTCCCGCTTTTCCCGGTACTTCTCTTCAATTAATGGGGGGCAATCCTCCAGGCGAACCTCGCCTTCCCGCAGGGCGGCGGCATAAGCCATGCAAGTGGCATAGCCGCAAGCCTTGCAGTTGGTCATGGGCAGTAGCTTCAAAATCTCCATGATCTTGAGGCCGGCCTGGCTAACGTAGCGCGGCGTGATGGTTCCCCGACGCTCATAGATATCGTTGATCTGTTCCTGAATCCAGGCGAATAGAGCCTGGGCCTCTTCCATGTCCCGGGCCCCCCGGATGGCGATTTTGTGGGGGTGCAGGGTGATCCACTTGCCTTCGGAGAGCTTGAGCATAAGCACCTGGTTGGCTTGATCATAGTCCCAGCCACCCAATTCGGCATTCACGTAAGGGAAGGACGGAGAGATGTCCGCCGTGAAGGTGGCGATGCCGTGCAGGACTTCCTTGGTGAAGTCCATCTTCGGGCGAAAGATGTCCAAATTATCAATCGGGTCCAGCAACATATTAAGTCCGGTTGCTTTGGTGCAGGGTGGCAACCAATCCTTTAAGACGATTTAAAACCGTTTTCCCATACTGCCACAGGCAGGCGAAAATGCCCCCCACCAGGGCCGCGCCGCCGGCGCCCACCGGACAGCCGGGAGTGCCACAGAAAACGCAGACCGAAGAACTGGCATAAATGCCGAAAAAGGCCAGAAACCAGAGGGCAGAGTGTCTGAGAGAGTTCCACAAGCCTCCTATCTTAGTTTCTGGCCGACCCGGTAAAGCCCCAGCCGGATTGCCGGCGGCAGCCTCTCCCCCAGCCGCTTCATGACCAGCAGCAATGGGGGTGGGTGCAGGTGTGGCGGGTTGCAGCCGGGACGGCTCAAGCGGCATCAGTTTGACTCCTGGGTCCGGTCCGGTTTTTTCTCCATCTGACACTGCCGGAGTTTTTCCCGCAGAAGTGGGATCAATTGCTCCCGCAGGGCATCCCGCACCTTTCTGAAAATTCTTTCACTGCCGGAACTTTTGGCCGGGTCCGGGAAGCCCACGTGCATGACTTCAGTGTCCCCAGGAAACAGGGGACACTGTTCCTGGGCCTGGTCGCAGACGGTGATTACCAGGTCGAACTTTTCGCCAGCCAGGTCGTCCACGGATTTGGAGCGGTGATGACTGATGTCGATGCCCAACTCGGCCATGACCTGGATGGCCATGGGGTTGACCCGGGTGGGCCGCACTCCCGCGGAAAAGGCTTTCACCTGCCCGGCCAGATCGTGGTTCACCAGACCCTCGGCCATCTGGCTGCGGCAGGCGTTTTCGGTGCACAGGAACAAAACTTTCAGCATCGGGCGCCATCCTCAGGCGATCATCTTCTTGATCTCGTCCACGCTGGGCACCTTGCCCACTACTTTGACTTCCCCGTCCACCACCAGGGCCGGGGTCATAAACACCCCAAAGGACATGATCTTGTTAAGCTCAGAAACCTTTTCCACCTCAAAGTCCCCGCCCACAGCCTTGGCGGCCTCCTCGGTGCGCTTGGCCAACTCGATGCACTTGGGGCAACCCGGCCCCAGAACCTGCAATTTTTTCATGGTAATTCCTCCAAGTCTTTGTTTTGAAAGCAGGGGTGGCAGGTGCCCCCCATTTTCTGTCCTACCCCACCAGCCAGCCGAACCCCATGCCGACGAAGGTGGAGATGATGACGATTATGGTAACGAAGACCAAGGTCTTCTTCCAGCCCATGACCCGGCCGATGACGATCATGCTGGGCAGCGAAAGTGCCGGGCCTGCCAGCAGCAACGCCAGGGCCGGGCCCTGTGCCATGCCCATCTTGATCAAAGCCTGGGTGATGGGCACTTCCGTTAGGGTGGCGAAGTACCAGAACGCGCCGATGATGGAAGCCAGGAAATTGGCGGTCAGGCTATTGTCTCCCACCAGGGAGGCTACGTATTGGGGCGGGATGAGGGCGGAAACAAAGCCCACCGCCAGCACCCCGCCGTAGAGCAGGGGCGCCAGGAGCTTGGTGAACTCCCAGGTGTTGTGCAGCCACTCGTCGATCTCCGGTTTGGTGAACCAGCGCCAGAGCATCAGGAGAATCAACAGCAGGATGGCCCCGGCGATATAGAACTTAAACTGGGCCACCGTCATGGTGAGGCTCTGCTCCCGCTCCAGGCGCTCCAAGCGTTCCTTGGGGATGGTCACCTGGTCTTCTTTCTTTTTGCCGTCCCAGTCCTGGGCGAGCTGGAAGATCATGTCGTGGGAGCGCTCCTCCAGGACCACTGCCTGCACCTGTTGCCCGTCCTTCAGGTGGATGGTGACGTCCCGGGGGGTCACCCAGGCGGCGAAGATGAGAAAAAACACCAGGCTGAAGAAGAAGACGCAGGTCTGCCAAAAGGGACGCCGGGGCGCTTCGGGGGGCGGCAGTTGCATGGCCGCGGCTACCTTGGCCTTTTCTTCCTTCCGGAAAATAAAGGCCATAGCCAGCCCCACCAGGAAAGCGAAACCCACCGCGCCGATGACCCGGGCCAGACCCAATTCCAAGCCCAGCACCCGGGCGGTAAGAAAAATGGCCAGGATGTTGATGCCCGGACCGCTGTAGAGAAAGGCCGAAGCCGGCCCCAGCCCCGCGCCCATGTGGTAGATGCCGGCGAACATGGGCAGGACGCTGCAGGAGCACACCGCCAGGATGGTGCCGGACACCGAAGCCACGGTGTAGGCCACGAACTTGTTGGCCGTGGGCCCCAGATAGCGCATTACCGATGCCTGGGACAGGAAAGTGATGATGGCCCCGGCGATGAACAGGGCCGGCACCACGCAGGTGAGGGTGTGGTTGCGGGCGTAGGCCTGGAGCATGAGGAAAGATTCCAGGACGGCTTCCTGCACCTTGGGCTTTCCCAGGGGCAGATAATAAGCAAAGAGGAAAATGCCTACAAAAAGAAGAAAGATTTTACCTTCCCGGCTGAACAAGACCCCCGTGCATTTTTTCCAGGCAGTGATCCAATATGAT
Organism: Deltaproteobacteria bacterium; assembly: GCA_016874945.1. Lineage (GTDB taxonomy): Bacteria > Desulfobacterota > Desulfobaccia > Desulfobaccales > 0-14-0-80-60-11 > VGSO01. The sequence continues at coordinate 108 of VGSO01000256.1, read as the reverse complement.
TCCTTCGGTTCCAGGTCCAAGACCGCAGCCTTTTCCGATGTGTGATCCATTTGGCAGTTATCCCATTCTCGACGTTATCGGGAGGTATTACCCTCCGAATTCCCGGAG
>VGSO01000255.1 GCA_016874945.1 Deltaproteobacteria bacterium | reverse complement strand
GGGCCTGGGGCCGGGACTGAAATATGACTTGGGGCGGTGGAGCTTTGTCTTGAAGAGCCAGATGGAGGCCAACCCGGAGCGGGGCGAAGCCGGCTTCCAGAACTGGCTCCGGGTCTGGTACGCGTTCTAAAGACGGTCTTCGGTTTCCGGTCTTCGGTTTTCGGTAAAAAAAAGCCTCTATCCCTACCTCTTCCCGAATGATCTTTTCCCAACCCCTGATCCCGGCTCGCTTTCTGCAACGGCGGCAGCGGTTTCTGGCGGAAGTGGAATTCCCCGACGGGGGCCGGGAGTGGGTCCATGTCCCCAATTCCGGGGCGCTTACCGGGTGCCTGGCTCCCGGCCAGGAGATCCTCCTCACCCGGGAGTCCCGCCCGGGGCGCAAGACCGGCTACACCTGGCGGTTCAGCCGGGGGCCTTCCGGGTGGATCTGCATTGACACCCTGGCCCCCAACCGGCTGGTGGCCGACGCCCTGGCCGGGGCCGGCCTGGCAGGATTGCCGCTCCCCAAGTCGGTGCGCCCCGAGGTGGTCCTCCCCCAGGGGAGCCGCCTGGACTTTTTCCTGGAATGCGATGATGCCCCGTCCATTTACCTGGAAGTGAAAAGTGTAACCTGGGTGAAAGAGGGGGTGGCCCTGTTCCCCGATGGGGTCACCTCCCGGGGCCGCCGCCACCTGGAGCATCTGGCGGCGCTGGCAGCCCAGGGTTTCGGCGCCTGGCAGGTCTTTGTGGTCCAAAGGGAGGATGCCCGGCGGTTCCGGGCGGCGGCGGAAGTGGACCCGGCCTATGCCCGGGAACTGGCCCGGGCGGCCCAAAAAGGGGTGCAGATTCTGGTTATGCAGGAAAAAGTCAACCCCCCTGAAATTAACCTTGCCTCTTGCCTTCCCTTGATTTAATATTCCTGCGGAAATCAAAATCCTAGTAAAATCCTAGCAAAATCCTGCGAAATCCTTATAAAATCAGGGACCTCAGCCTCATGAACAACAATATCCGGATCTTCACCGGGAATGCCACGCCCGAGCTGGCTGGAAAAATCTGCGCCCAGCTAAAGGTGCCCCTGGGCCGGGCCATGGTCACTACTTTCAGCGACGGCGAAATCCGGGTGGAACTTGGCGAAAACGTCCGGGGCCGGGATGTCTTTCTCATCCAGTCCACCTGCCCCCCCGCCAGCCAAAATCTGATGGAACTGCTGGTCATGATGGACGCGGTGAAACGGGCTTCAGCCCGGCGCATTACCGCGGTCATTCCTTATTTCGGCTTCGCCCGGCAGGACCGCAAAGTGGCGCCCCGGGTGCCCATCACCGCCAAATTGGTGGCGGATTTGCTCTCCGTGGCCGGAGCCGACCGCATCCTTACCCTGGACTTGCACGTGGGCCAGATCCAGGGTTTTTTTGACATCCCGGTGGACAACCTTTACGCTTCTCCCTTCATGATTCCCTTCATCAAGGAGAATTTCCAGGACGACCTGGCCATCGTTTCCCCCGACGCCGGCGGCGTGGCCCGGGCCCGGGCTTATGCCAAACGCCTGGACGCCTCCCTGGGTCTCGTCGACAAACGCCGGGACGCGCCGGGCAAGGCCAAGGCCATGTACCTCATCGGCGAAGTCCTGGGAAAAGAAGTGGTGATTCTGGATGATATCATTGACACTGGGGGCACTTTGAAGGAGGCCGCCAAGGTTATCGTGCACCACGGGGCCCGCAGCGTTTACGCCTGCTGCACCCACGCGGTGCTTTCCGGTCCCGCGGTGCAAAATCTGGCGGACTCCCCCCTGAGCCGCCTGGTGGTGACGGACACCATCCCCCTGGGGGACAAGGCCGCCCAATGCTCCAAGATTGTGGTCCTGTCGGTGGCCGATCTCTTTGCCCGGGCCATTGAGAATATTCACAAGGAGGATTCCATCAGCTCCTTGTTTGAAATTCATTTTTAATCCGCAGATTTCTCCGATTAGCACAGATTTTTATTAACCACGAAGAACACCAAGTACACACTAAGAAATACTAAGAAAATTTGGGGTATGCCTCGGCGCTCTTCACCGAGGCATACCCCACTTTGGTTCTTTGTATATTTTGGTGTGACCTTGGTGTTCTTCGTGGTTAAAATCTGTGTTATACCAAGTTGCGATCAAACGAGTAAAAATGTCATTCTGAGCGCAGCGAAGAATCTAGATTCTTCACTCCGCTTCGCTCCGTTCAGAATGACAAACAAAAATTACCTCTTTGACGGCAACTTGGTATTAATCGTTGGATTTACATCACCCAGATCTCTTCCAGTCCTTCCCGCCAGCCGTCCCAGAGATAGTCGTCCAGGCGTCCTTGGGCGATGACCCGGAAGGCGTAACGCGCCTGGCCGGCGTAAAAATCGCACAAGGCCGCGGGCGCGTCCAGCCGGCCGTTCATGGCGTACACCTCCGCGGGGCAGGGCGCGCCGCAGAAGTGCCGCACCGCGCAGCGCCGGCAAGGTTCGATGGCCTCCGCCACCCGGGTGGTCACCTGCTCAAAGGCCGCGGTCTTCACCAGGTCCTTCAGGGGGCGGGTGAAGAGGTTGCCGCCGTGGAATTCCGGCAGGCCCAGGAATTCGCTGCACGGGGCCACTTCGCCCTGGGCCCCCACGGCAAAGAAGCAGCGGCCCCCGCCGCAGGGGGAGATGTCGCACATGAGGCGCCGGGCCCCGGGGGCCGCCAGCCCCAGGAGCAGGTTGGCGAAGTTGCCTATCACCAGCTTGCGTCCGGTCTCCCGATAAAGCTCGTAAGCCCGGTCCAAAGCGCGGAAAAAGTAGTAGGCCAGCTCGCCCTGGTCCGGCATCAGGTCCCGGCCGCCGAGCTGGGTGCCCCGCACCGGATTAAGAAGAGCGTTTTCCACCCCACGGCGGTGGAGGAATTCCACCAACTCCGGCAGGGCCGCGACATTGGCCCGGGTCACCGTGGTGATGACGTTGAGGCCGGGATAGCCCGCCAGTTCTTCCAGGACTTTCACCACCTGGTCAAACACTCCGCCGTCCGCCCAGGTGCGCCGGGTGCGGTCCGCCACCTCCGGGGTGGGGCCGTCCAGGGAAATGCCGATGCCGGCCCCGTGGGACACCAGGAAGTCCCGGGTTTCCCGGTCCAGCAGCAGGGTGTTGGTCTGGACTCCGAACCGGAAGCGGCCGGCAAATTTCTCGATGCCCTGGAAGACCGCGTCTTTCACCAGCAGGGGTTCGCTGCCGTGAAACACCAGCTGGGGTCGCGCCCCTTCCGGGAGAGTGGACTCAAAGTAGTCGGCCAGCAGCCCCAAAGCCTCCAGCAAACGGGCCGGGGTCATGTCCGCGCCCCCGCGGCGGGCCTCCCGGGGGAGGTAGCAGTAGCCGCAGTCCAGGTTGCAGCGCTCCGTAGGGTTGAAATACACCGCGGAAGGGAGGAGGCCGAAACGGACGTTGTGCAGGTCCGCGGCCAGCCGGTCCTGCTTTTCCAGATAAGTCCGGGGCAGCTCCGGGCCGGAGAGCATATCCAGGGCCTGGTCCCGGGGGGCCAGGACCCAGAACGCGGTGTCGGCTTCAATTAAAGCCACATAGTCCGGATCGCCGATTTCCAAAATATCGAAATGCGGCCCGGCCCCGGCGTTCACCGGGACGCCGGCGGGGCCGTGGAGGAGCGTTGATGTGTTTGGGGGAGGGCCGGGGAGTTGGGGTTTTCGGTTAAAAGAAATTTGAGAACCGGCACCTTCCGACTCCCCCGCCCTCCCCCAAGCCCCCAAGTCGGGGGCCTGGGAGGGGTACGAGGTTTTCATGTTACTTCACCTTCTTGGCGTCGGCCATTAAGTAGTGGGACAGCCCCACCTGGTCGCCGTTGGCGGCGCAGGTGTAACGGATGGAAATGGGTTTGATACTCTTTACTTTTTGCTTCATACCAGGTCCTCCTTGCCTCGGTGGTTTGCCGGCCAGGCCTGGGGCAGGCGGCCGGGGTGGAAGCTGTTTGAGTTTCGAGTTATTAGTTTAAAGCCCCGCTCGCTTTAAAACTGCAAGCAATGGCGGAACTCTGGAAACTTGAAACTTGGAACTCGAAACTCCAAACAGAAAAAGGAGTCCCATCGGTGAGATGGAACTCCCTTTGCCATCAGGAGTTATCTTAACAAGCCGCCAGGCAGGTCTTCTGGCTCTGGGATCATCCGGGAGGAGTTAGCCTTCCCGCCGGATTTAAACCCGGCAGTGGCCGGCCTTGCGGCCTTGAGCTCCCCCGTCCCCCATCACAGCGGCGGGTCCGCCCCGGATTCGCACCGGGTTCCGGGATGCCTGGACAGATTCTCTGTTGGGTTGCAACTTACCTGGCAAATACTGATTTGTCAAGGACAGATTAAGGCCCCTTCTTCCCTTCCAGGCCCTCCAGAAACTGGCGCACCTCCCGGAGGGTCTCCCGGGGCTTTTCCTCCATGGGGTTGTGGCCGCACTCCGGCAGGATGACCAGCCGGGAATTGGGCAAGGCCCGGGCCAGGCGGCGGCCGTGTTCCATTGGAAGGATTTCGTCCTGCTCCCCCCAGATGATCAGGGCGGGGACCGACAAGGAC
>VGSO01000254.1 GCA_016874945.1 Deltaproteobacteria bacterium | reverse complement strand
CTCTATTTGGGCGGCCAGTTCCCGGCGGATTTCCGGCAGCAACCGGGGCTGAAAATAATAACGCCACCCCGCGGCCACGGGATGCTGGGGGAAATTCCCCTGGGGGTCCACCAGGTGGGGAATATGGCGGGGGGCCAGCGCGGCCCGGCCCTGGATGAGGGTGAGGTGGGTTCCCAGGCACAAATCCGGCAGGTCCCGGGCCAGGTGGAGGGCCTGTTCCGCATGGGGCGCGGTGACCATGAGGCTGGCGCACCCCAGCGCCCCCTGGCGGTGGGCCAAGGCCACCGCCGCGTTCAAGGCCGGGGACAGGCCGAAATCATCGGCGGTGAAGATGACCCGGCGGTTAAGCATATAAAAGCATTAACCACAAAGGCACAACGATGCACCAAAGAATAAATATTGGCATCCTGGTTCCCAGGATGCCAATAAAATTTTTCTTTGTGACCCTTGGTGTCTTAGTGTCTTGGTGGTTCAATATTTTGTCCTACCGGACCCAATGGCGTCCTTCCAGGAGGGAGGCCAGGGAGAGAAAATTATAGGGGTGCAGGAGCGTCCCCAGGCCCCGGAGCCACCGCCCCTGGCGCCAGGCGGCCAGGGCGTCGGCCACGGAAACCGCCATGTACTGAAAGATGCTGGGCTCCCGATAGCACTCAATGGTGCAGGCGGTGCAGCCGTCCCGCACCGGGGTAATGGCCGCCATCTCCTCCCACCGGCCCAATGTCTCTCCCAGGTAGTGGCAACGGTAAACTTTTAAATCCCAATCCACGAAGAAATATTTAAATCCCGCCAGACAGGGGAAGCGGCTGGGCCGGCCCTGGAGCTGGCGCTGCATCTCATCCAGACCCAGCCACGGATTGAGGATGGTCAAGGGGGCCGCGGATTTCAGCTCTTTGATGCGCCCGAACCAGCGGTTAAGTTCCTCCGGGGTGAAGTCTACGGAATGATGGTTCGCAAACCCCAGGTACGGGGTGTTGAGCCGGGTAATGGGATAAGAAAAGGTCATCCGCTTGAAGCCCAGGCGGTGCAGGAAGTCCGTGGTCCCTTCCAGGTCTTCCACCATGCGGCTCAAGGTGACCGAAGCCACCGGGTCCAGGCCGGCCCGGCGCAAATGGGGGACCATTTCCTGGATGTGGGCCGTCAGCCCCGGCATCCCCCGGTTGTCATCATGGCGGGCCGGGGAGTCGGCATCCAGTGAGATGATCACCGTGTCCAGGCCCAACCGGGACAGTTCCAGGATGCGCCGGGGAGTGAGGAGCGCGCCGTTGGTGCACAGGACCACGCTGACGCCCAGGTCCCGGGCCCGGGCCAGGAAGGCAGGGAGCTCGGGGTAGAGGAGGGGTTCGCCCCCGGTGACCGTCAAGAACCGGACACCGGCCCGGCGGGCGCTCTCCAGACCGGTCAGCAGGCCGTTCAGGTCCGCCATGACCCGGTCCGCCGGGGGAACCTGGGGAAAATTGCAGAACCGGCAGCGGGCGTTGCAGGCGTTGGTCACCGCGATCTGGCAAAAACCTGGGCCTCCCTGAATCATCAAGGAAAATATTTCTTTAAGGGTCAGAGGCGAAGGGCGCTGTTCGGGGCAGTCTGGAGTATTCTGGTTCATAAATCCGATTTATTATTGGCAAGCCGAAGTCTGGCGGCGTTTGAACATGAAGCTTAAAAATTCCCGGCCTTCCTTGAGCAGCCGCTTCCGTTCATGGGGGTCCTTGAGCATCACTCCCACGGCCCGGGCCATGTAGCGGGGCCGGAAATAGAAGCGGCGGTAAAACCGGGGCACGGCCCGGAAGATTTCCGCCGCGGCCAGGCCCGGATAATCCACCACGCACTGCTGGTAACCGGTCTGGCCGTGGACCAGGGCGTCGTCCTGGAGATAACCCTGTTCCCGGCAAAACTCGTAAAATTCCGTGCCCGGGTACGGGGTGGCCAGGGACACCTGGATGGTGTCCGGGTCCAACTCGCAGGCAAAACGAATGGACGCCTCCAGGCTTTCCCGGGTTTCTCCCGGCAGTCCCACCATGAAAGTCCCGTGCACCTGGATGCCCAGCTCCCGGCACCAGCGCGCGAAGCGGCGGCCCAGGTCCAGGGTGGCGCCCTTTTTGATGTTGCGGAGCACCCGGTCGTCCCCGGTTTCAAAACCCACCACCAGCAGGCGCAGGCCTCCCTCTTTCATGGCCTTCAAGGTCTCGTAAGACGTGGTGACCCGGGCGGTGGCCGACCAGGTGCAGTTCAGGGGCGCCAACGCCCGGCTGAGTTCCCGGGCGCGCTCCCCATGGGCCGTGAAGGTGTCATCATCGAAGAAGATCTCCGCCGCCTGGGGGAAAAGCTCCCTGGCCCGGCGCACTTCCGCCACCACGTTGGCGACGCTCCTGACCCGGTAGCGCCGTCCCGTAAACGTCTGGGGCCACAGGCAGTACACGCAGTGGCCCGGGCAGCCCCGGCCGGTGTAAAACGAGACGTACGGATAACGCAGATAAGGAATCTGGTAATGCTCGATTTTGAGGTCCCGGTGGTAAATGTCCGTGACAAACGGGAGCCGGTCCAGGTCTTCCAGGTAAGGACGGTCGGGATTGTGCCGGATGCGGCCGTTGGCCCGGTGGCTGAGTCCCGGAATGTCCCCCCAGGGGCGGCCCTGGGCCACTTCCACCACGGTGAGGTCAAACTCCCGCCGGGCCACAAAGTCCACCCGGGGGCCGGCGGCGAGGCACTCTTCCGGCAGGATGGTAACGTGGGGCCCCACCAATCCCGCCATTAGCCGGGGGTTCTTATCTTTTAACCGGGATATGGCCTCCAGGTCGCTGGCAAAGGAGGGGGTGGTGGTAAACAGCACCGCCAGGTCGAAGTCCGGGGCCATGGCCGCCACCTGGTCCACCGTGAGGTTCTCCGGAGGCGCATCCACCACCCGGCTTTCAGGAATAAGCCCCGCGGGGTAACAGAGCCAGGTGGGATACCAGAAGGAGGTCACCTCCCGGGTGGCCTGGTAGCGGGAACCCGCGCCGCCGTCAAAATCCTGGAAGGAGGGCGGGTTGAGAAGCAAGGTGCGTTTCATCCATTACCTCAAAAACCGCGCCGCCGTGACCCCGCGGTTTTAAGTGTCAAATTTTTTGGACTGGTAAAAATGAGCCTTTTGCAAAATTCGCTTTTTTTGTCACCCTGAGCGAAGCGAAGGGTCTCAACCCAGTGGAAATACGAGATTCTTCGCTACGCTCAGAATGACAGGCCTCGAATTTGCAAACTTTTGCAAGAGCCTCAAAAATGTTAGCCAAAATTCCGCCATTTGTCCAGGTAAATGCCAGTGTGGCCAGGGTAGAAAAACACCCCGGGCGGTTTTCCAGGAGTTGCGGAACGAAAGCAGAAACAAGAAAGGCGCCTGAGGCGCCGTTTTCCCATTAGCAGATTACCGGGGAAGGCGCATCGCACCTTCCCCTGTTCTCCAAGAATCGCTATTCCTCCAGCTTCAGGTCCGGGTCGGGGACCAGGGCGGCCATGTCGGGACGCCGGGCCGCGGCGGCCTGTCTGGCCCGGAGGGACGCGTAGTAGGCCGAGTTCTCCAGGTCAAAGGCGTATAGTTTCAATCCGGCGCTGACATAGACTTTCCCGTTGGCCACCATGGGGTAAGGAGGGAGCGTGGTGCCGGTCTCGCCGCTCCATATTAAGTTCCCGCCGGTGTCAAAGGCGAAAACCTTGGACCCGGAGCCAATATAAATCACCCCGCCGGCCACCATGAGGGAGAGAGGAGAATTACTGGCAACCATTACGGCCTCCGAACTCCAGAGCTTGGCCCCGGTGCTGGCGTTGAAGGCGTAAACCCTGCCGGCAGACGGCCACGACGCCGCCACATAAACGCGGTTGTTGGCCACCACGGGAGAGGCTACTATATTCTCGGTGATGCTGGTTCCCGAGTCCCAGGACTTAAAACCGGTGAAGGCATTGAAGGCGTACAATTTGTCGCCGCTGGCGAAAATCCGGCCGTTGGCCACGGCCAGGGTATATCCATAACCGGTGGCCTCCTTATCCCAGACCTTGGCCCCGGTGGCCTGGTCGAAGGCATAGAGGCGGCCGTCCGGGAATGTTGCATAGACCCGGCCATAGGCCACGGCCGGAGTGGCCCACGATAGGTCAGTGGTAAAGGGTCCCGTATCCCAGAGCAGGGCGCCGGTGGCGGCGTTCAGGGAGCAGATCCTGGTATAGCCATCCTCTGGAGGAAATTCACCCGGCGGGACATAGGGTTTGCCGGCGGTTACGTACACCGCGTTGCCGGACAGGGTGGGGGAGGAGCCCAATCTTTCCGGGTAAGCTGATTCCCAGAGCTTGGCGCCGGTGGCGGCGTTGAGGGCAACCACCGTGCCGTTGTTATTGACGAAGACCCTGCCGCCGCCCACCGCCGGGGTTCCAAAGGTCCAGGCGAGTACGCTCCCCGAATCCCAGATTTTAGCCCCAGTCATGGGATTGAGGCAATATATTTTATTCTGCGATTTATAATAAAGATTATAATCCATGATCGGAAAGCTACCATAACTTGGTCCGTCCCCATCGAAGGCCCAGGCCAGGTCCAGATTGC
>VGSO01000253.1 GCA_016874945.1 Deltaproteobacteria bacterium | reverse complement strand
TACGTTAGATAATACCTCCCATATCGCCCATGATAGGACAACCATTGGATATTACTGACAATCAGTTATGTCACCCTGAGCCGTAGGCGAAGGGTCTAGATTCTTCGCTGCGCTCAGAATGACAATATATACAAAGGGTTGTACTGAAGCAGGCGGGTAATTAACGTTGTAGTGGTAGGGGGGAAATCAAAAATCGCAGAACCTTGGGGATTTTTTTTGATAAAATGATAATTCCGGAAACAGAAAACAGAAAACAGAAAACTCACCCTATGCGTCTGCCGCGCCAACTGGAAGCCATGGCCCGCTTGCTCACTTATATCCTGTGCCACCGGCCCGACGAATTCGGTCTGGCGCTTTCCGAAGAAGGCTTTGTTCCCGTTAAAATCCTGCTCCAGGCCCTGGCCGGGGAGCCGGGATGGGGGTTTGTGCGGCGGCGCCACCTGGAAGAAATTGCCGCGTTAAGTCAACCCCGGGTTTTGGAGATCCAGGAAGACCGGATCCGGGGTCTCATTCCCGGCCCAGCCCGCCTCCGCGGTCCTGTAGCCGCCCCCCCCGCCCTGCTCTATTATGCTATTCCCTCCAAGGCCCATGCCCGGGTGTGGGAGGAAGGCTTGAAAGCCCCATCAGGGCAGGAACTGCTGCTGGCCGCGACCCCGGAGCTGGCGCAAAGGCTGGGCAAACGCCGGGGCGCCGTGATTCTGGTCACCGTCCAGGCCCGAGCCGCGGCCCGGGAAGGCGTGGTTTTTCAGGGGTACGGCGAATCCCTGTTTCTGGCCGCCGCGGTGCCCCGGGAATCTTTGCAGCTTGCGGCCCCGGAGGTGAGCGAACCGGCCAAGCCCGCCAAGCCCAAGTCCCTCCCCGGCACGGTGGTCATGGATCTGCCCCAGTTCTTCCGGGAAGCGGCCAGGGTAAAAGGAAAATTCAAAGGCGACGCGGCATGGAAAACCGGGGCCCGGGCGGCCCGCAAGAAAAAACGCGAGCCGTAAGGACTTGGCGCCCTGGCCGCTTTTGCGGCTCGGAACCGCAACTGGAGGCCAAATGTGTGAATTTTGCCACCAACACGGTGAAGGCAAGAAATGGTATCTTAAGGCGGAACATTATTCCGAGGAACTGCTCAATGACTTGAACCGCCGTCATTTCATCCGGGAATTTTTGCAGAAGTACGGCAATGAAACCGGAGCCAAGTTCGAGCAAGACTTCCAAAAAGCCTTTCAAGGTCCGGCTTGGCTGAAAAAGCTCATCTACCATTTCCAGGAGCGGCGCCAGCGCCGGGATCACTTCGGGCAGGTGGTGCCCCTGGAAGATCTGGCCCAGGTGATGGATTTGGCCAGTTCCATCGTGCGCGTCCCCTGTATCTGCCGCAAGATGAACAAAGGCAGGCTTGACGCCGAGTATTGTTTCGGCCTGGGTCTTGATGCCGAAAAGCTGCTGGATATCCAGGAGGTCTTTCTGGAAACCTTCAGGCGGGGTCCTGAGGATGCGCCCTTTGACCGTCTCTCCAAAGAGGAAGCCCTGGATTTGCTGCGAGCCTTCGAAAAACAGGGGTTGATTCACACCATCTGGACCTTCAAGACTCCCTTTATCGGCGGCATTTGCAACTGTGACCGGGCGGATTGTCTGGCCATGCTCTGTTATCGCTATGATTTCAAGAGCTTCTTCAGAGCGGAGTACGTGGCGGAAGTATCCGGCGACGCCTGTATCGGCTGCCGGGAATGTCTGGCCTTGTGCCAGTTCGGCGCCATGGGCTTTTCCGTGATGGACCAAAAGACTTTCATCGATCCCGTGCGCTGCTACGGCTGCGGCATCTGCCGGTCTGCCTGTGAAATGGAGGCCATCCAACTGACGCCGCGGCAGGATCATCCCCTGGCCTGCAACCTTTGGTGAGTCTTATTAGACTTTGAATGCAAACCATCCCCCCCTGGATGCCCTGGTGGTCCTGGGAGCCCGCCTCAACCCCCGGGGGCGGCCCGGGCGCATCGCCAAAATGCGCCTCACCCATGCTTTAGAAGTGTGGCGCCGCCGGTGCCCGGGAGCCTACCTCATCATTACCGGGGGCCCCAGCGGCGGCCACCAGGTCTCCGAAGCCCGGGCCATGGCGGATTGGGCCTTCAACTGGGTGGAGGAAAATTGGGGGACGGAAGCGCTCCAACAGCTCCGCTCCCGCCTCATCCTGGAAGAGGCCAGCCGCAACACCGCGGCTTCCGCGGTTTACACTCTACCCCTTCTCAAAGAACTTAACCTGAAATTCGTCGGCCTGGTGAGCGACGCCCTGCACCTGCGCCGGGTGCGCTATCTCTTCCGCCGCCACTTCCGGGGCCACCCCATCGCCCTGCACCCCTGCCCCACCCCCGGCATCTACCGCTCATACTGGGTGCAGCGCCGCTACCTGCTCCTGGGGAAGCTGCTTCTCCGGGAGGGCGGCGCCTGGCTGAAAATCCTGGCCCGCCGAACTTGGGGGAAGTGAGCAAGGGGCAGTGACCAGTAACCAGTGACCAGTAATCCTTGGCCCCTGGCCCCTGGCCCCTGGCCCCTGACCCCTGACCCCTGACCCCTGATACCTGACCCCTGATACCTGACCCCTGATACCTAATATCCAATGTTCAAAAACCCGCCATTGGTGCAAATTAACCGAAAACCGAAAACCGAAAACCAAAAACCTGAAAAAGTGCTTGACACCCAGGGGGAATGGGATTAAAACTTCCTCTGATAAAGAAAATTTTCACAAGTCTATTCCTTCACGGATTCGTCATGCTGGAAATCAAACGCCCCGTCAGCGCCCCCTTAAGCTCCGAACAAGCCGCCGCCATCCGGGAAATCTGCGGCCGTTACCAGGTCAGCAAAGGCGGCCTGCTGCCGGCCTTACACCAGGTGCAAGGCGTCTGCGGCAACTGGCTCCCCATGGAAGCCCTGCAGCTCTTTTCCCGGGAAATGCAGGTCCCCTATGCCTACCTGTACGGCGTCATCGGATTCTATACCATGTTTTCCGTGACGCCCCGGGGTAAATTCATCATCCGCATGTGCGAGTCGCCCCCCTGCCACATCTGGGGCGCGGTGGACCTGGTGCAGGTGGTGAAAAGGGAGTTGGGGATCAAAAAGGTGGGAGAGACCACCGAGGACGGTCTCTTCACCCTGGAGCACACCGCCTGCCTGGGCTGCTGCGAAGTGTCCCCGGTGATGCAGATCAACGAAGTGCTCTACGGCCGCCTCACCCCCGAACGCCTCAAGACCGTCATCAACGATTACCGGGCCGGGAACGTCCCCGATTATCGGACGCTCCGCCGGACCACCAATCCTTTGACCGATTATACTCCCAGCGGGGACGAATTGGTCTTGTTTGCCAACGTGGACCAGATCGACCCCCTGAGCCTGGACGACTACCAAGCCCGGGGCGGCTATGAGGCCCTGAAAAAGGCCCTGAGCATGACCCGGGAAGAGGTGGTCAACGTGGTGAAAGACTCCGGGCTCCGGGGCCGGGGGGGCGCCGGCTTCCCCACCGGGCTCAAATGGTCCTTCACCCTGCCCTCCCCCGTTTTTCCCAAATATATCGTGTGCAACGCCGACGAAGGCGAGCCCGGCACCATCAAAGACCGCTATATCATGGAAGGCGACCCCCACAAGGTCCTGGAGGGCATGGCCATCGCCGGGTACGCGGTGGGCGCCAGTCTCGGCTACATTTACGTCCGGGGCGAATACTACCTCTGCATGCACCGGTTGAACCACGCCATCAAAGACGCCGAAGCCAAAGGGCTCCTGGGCGACAACATCATGGGCTCGGACTTTTCCTTCCACATCCAGGTCCAGACCGGCGGCGGCTCTTACGTGTGCGGCGAGGAAACCGCGCTCATCGAGTCCATCCAGGGACAGCGGGGCAACCCCCGGGTCAAGCCGCCCTTCCCCGGCCAGGTGGGGGTCTGGTACAAGCCCACCATCGTCAACAACGTGGAGTCCCTGTCTAGTGTACCGGGTATTATCCTCAACGGCTCCGAGTGGTACAAAGCCAAGGGCACCCCGGACACCGCGGGGACCAAGATCCTCCAGGTGGTGGGCCACGTGAACAAGCCCGGCGTGGTGGAAGCCAACCTGGGCATGCCTCTTAAGGAACTTATCGAGAAATACGGCGGCGGCGTCCGGGAAGGACGCCAGCTCAAAAGCGTGCAGCCCGGCGGCGCGTCGGTGGGTTTCCTGCTGCCGGCCCATCTGGACACCATCATCGAACACAACGCCCTGTGGCAAGTGGAAGGCGGCCTGGGCTCCGGCACCTTTATGGTGATGGACGACACCACCTGCGTCATCGACGTGGTCAAGTGCCTGCTCTACTTCTTCCAGCACGAGTCCTGCGGCTTCTGCCTCCCCTGCCGCAAGGGCACGAGGGTGCTTTACGAATTGATCTGCAAAGTGGCGGAAGGCAAGGGAACCCAAAAAGATTTGGATCGGATGTTCTCACTGTCCAAGACCATGGCGGACAGCGCCAACTGCGCCCTGGGCTGGAGCCCCTATTCCTTTATCAAGACCACCCAGGAACGCTTCCCAAAGGAATACCAGGCCCACCTGGCGGGGAAATGCCCGTTGG
>VGSO01000252.1 GCA_016874945.1 Deltaproteobacteria bacterium | reverse complement strand
GGGGATTTATGAGCACCATACCGGGCTGCTCACCCCGGAGCGGCTCTTTTCCCACCTGGCCCGGTTCCAGGGCGGAGAGCTGACCCATGAGGAGGTCTTTGCCGGCCACGGCCATGGCTGCGCCTACGGGCCGGATCATTCCCCGGTCCAATCCTTTCCCTTCACGGTTATTACCGGTCCCCGGCGGCGCCTGGCCCGGGGCTGGCCCGGCGTCTTTGCCGCGCCCTTCGGGGATATGATGCTCACCGGCTGTTTCGGCCTGGCGGCCGCGTTTCTGGAGCAGGAGAATGGTTCAAATCTGTTGCAGTATACTTTATAATGATGATAGGGTATTTTTCGATTCCCTTGAACCTTGAGGATTGGTTTAACATTGCAGGGAGATTGACATAATGGAGATCACTTTCTGGGGGACCCGGGGATCGATTCCTTCGCCTGGCTCTTATACCCTGGAGTTCGGCGGCAATACCACCTGCGTGGAAGTCAGGTTGGCTTCCGGTCGCCGCCTGGTAATTGACGGCGGCACCGGCTTCCGGTTGCTGGGGGAAAAGCTGGAGAAGCTGGGCGGCCCCTGCCAGTTTCATTTACTCCTCACTCATGGCCATTGGGATCATCTTCTGGGCATCCCCTTTTTCATCCCCATTTATGAGCCGGATACGGAAATCATGGTGGACGGCTGGCCTCCGGCCTTCCAGGCCATGACCCGGGTCTTTGACAGCCACATGGGGGACGGCTTTTTCCCGGTGGCCTTCGACCACCTCAAGGCCCGCATTGATTATCTCAACCGGCTGGCCCAGGGTCACCTAAGAGTGGACGGCGTCCGCATCGACTCCATCCGTCTCAATCATCCCCAGGGGGGCCTGGGGTTCCGCCTCAAGGAAGGCTCCTTCACCCTGGTCTTTCTTACGGACAACGAACTGGGCGCGGCCCAGGGCAGCCGGGTGTCGGAGTTCGTCCGGTTCGTCGAAGGTTGTGACCTCTTGATTCACGACGCCCAGTACCTGCCCGAAGAATTTCCTTTGCGCCGGGGTTGGGGGCATTCCTCTTATGAAGAGGTGGTGGCCTTGGCCCATCAGGCCGGGGTGCGCAACCTCATCCTGACCCATCACGACCCCAGCCGCTCCGATGTGGAGGTCCAGGAAATTGTGGAGCGGGCCCGACAGATGGCCGCGGACCAGGGCGGACCACAGTTCATCGACGCCGCCCGGGAAGGGACCTGCTACCGCCTGGCCTAACGGTGAGTGAGCAGCGAGCAGTGAGCAGTAACCAGTAATCAGTAATCAGTGAGCGGTGAGCAGTAGAAATGAGAAGCCGCAGCTTTTCAAGTTTCAAGTGAAACTGATTCCAGGTTTATCTATAGGTAATTATTATTTTTTTTTACCGAAGACCGAAGACCGAAGACCGAAAACCGTATTACAGGGAGCCTGTGAGCAGTAAGCAGTGAGCGGTGAGCAGTAGAAATGAGAAGCCGCAGCTTTTCAAGTTTTATTATTTTTTTTTTACCGAAAACCGAAAACCGTATTACAGGGCGGCCCGTGGCCGCCATATTGATCTTAAGTAAAGGAATCCCCTGCATGGATTGGAAGGTTTTTTGGGTTACTTTCGGCACGATATTTCTGGCGGAAATGGGAGATAAAACCCAATTGGCCGCCATGACCATGACCGCGGAGACCCGCACCCCTTTGGCGGTATTCACCGGGGCCTGCAGCGCCCTGGTACTGGCCACCTTCCTGGGGGTGCTGGCCGGCACCTTCATCGCCCAATATATCCCCGAGGCCCTGCTGAAAAAAGTGGCGGGCGCGGCTTTTATTGTCATCGGGGTGTTGATATTTTGGGGGAAATGGTGATCTGTCGGGGGACAGTGAGCAGTGAGCAGTGAGCAGTGGTTAGTAAGCAGTAACCAGTGACCAGTAACCAGTGACCAGTGACCAGTAACCAGTGACCAGTGACCAGTGATCAGTGGCCAGTAGTTAGGGATAAGTGATCAGTGGCCAGTGGTTAGGGATAAGTGGTTTATCGATTAATGTCTTTTTGATAATCATGTTTTTAACAGAAAACAGAAAACAGAAAACCAATAACTGATGAACAATGATCGATTTCCCGGACCTTCCTCCCCGGAAGGCCAGCTAAACCTGGTGCTCATCGGCTTCCGGGCCACGGGCAAGACCGCGGTGGGCCGGCATCTGGCGGCCCAATTGAACCGGTCTTTCGTGGACCTGGACCAGGTCCTGATGGAAGAGGCCGGCCAGACCATCGCGGAAATCGTGGCCCGGGAGGGCTGGAAGGAGTTCCGGCGCCGGGAACGGGAACTGGTGGTGCGCTATGGCGCCCGCCAAGGGCGCGTCCTGGCCACCGGCGGCGGAGTGATTCTGGACCCGGAAAATGTCAGGATTTTGCGGAAAAACGGCATTGTCATCTGGCTCACCGCCGACCCGGAAACTATCCAAGACCGGCTGGCCCTCGATGGGTCCTGGGAAGTAAGCCGCCCCAGCCTGACCGGGAAAGACACCCTCAGCGAAGTGGCGGAGGTGTTACAAGCCCGGCAGCACCTGTATCTGGCGGCAGCCCAGATTATAATCAACACCGAGGGGCAGACCGTGGAAGAAGTGGCCGATAAAGTCCTGGCCGCGGTGAAAGCCCGGGAGGCTTGGAGCCATGGCGGGTAACACCTTTGGGGAAGTATTTAGGGTCACCACCTGGGGGGAATCCCACGGCCCCGGCCTGGGCGCGGTCATTGACGGCTGCCCGCCCCGGTTGTCCCTGACGGCCCAGGACATTGAGATGGAACTGGCCCGGCGACGGCCGGGAATCCAGGCCCATGCTTCGCCCCGCCGGGAGCCGGATAAGGTGGAGATTCTCTCCGGGGTCTTTGAGGGTCGGACCACCGGCACGCCCATCAGCCTCATCATTTACAACCGGGACGTGCGCAGCCGGGACTACGAATCCTTGCGGGAGGTCTTTCGCCCCGGGCATGGAGATATAACTTTTTTGGCCAAGTACGGCCTCCGGGACCACCGGGGCGGGGGCCGGGCCTCGGCCCGGGAAACCGCGGCCCGGGTGGCCGCGGGCGCGGTGGCCCTGAAGGTCCTGGACCGGGAAGGCGTCCAGGTGCTGGCCTACACCCAGGAGTTGGGCGGAGTGCGGGCCGCCCGGGTGGATGAATCGGGAATTTGGGACAACCCTTTTTTCTGCCCCGATCCCGACGCGGTGGCGGCCATGGCCGTTAGGGTCCAGGAAGTGAAAGCCGCCGGGGACTCCCTGGGAGGAATCGTGGAAGTGCGGGTCCGGGGCTGTCCGGCGGGACTGGGAGAGCCGGTCTTTCACAAGCTGGACGCGGTCCTGGCCCAGGCGGTGATGTCCGTGGGCGCGGTGAAAGGGGTGGAAATCGGCGCCGGGTTCGCCGCGGCCCGCATGACGGGCTCCGAGCACAATGACCCTATCCTCCCCGGCCCCCGATTTGCTTCCAACCATGCCGGGGGCATCCTGGCGGGCATCTCCAACGGTGACGAGATTGTGGTTCGGGCGGCAGTGAAGCCCATTCCCTCCATCTCCCGGGAGCAGCAGACCATCGATTTGGAAGGTCGGCCCCGCACCCTGGTTATCAAGGGGAGGCACGACGTCAGCGCCATTCCCCGTATCGTCCCGGTCATTCAGGCCATGGTGCGGCTGACCCTGGCGGATTTTTTACTGCGGCAAAAGGCGATCAAATGACGGTTTTCGGTTTTCGGTTTTCGGTTTTCGGTTCTGGATATTGGGAAAAATGACCGTGAAAGTTGCCATCATCGGCGGCCAGGGGCAGATGGGACGCTGGTTCAAGAAATTTTTCCAGGGCCAGGGTCTGGAAGTGCTGGTGGCGGACCGGGACACCTCGCAAACCGGCGCGGAAGTGGCGGCCTTGGCGGACGTGGTGGTCCTGTCGGTGCCCATACCCGCCGTCAAGGAGGTGGCGGCGGCCATCGGGCCCCATATGCGCCCCGACGCGGCCCTGTTGGACATCACCTCGGTGAAGCAGCGGCCCCTGGAGGCCATGTTACGGGCCTTTCCCGGTGAGGTGGTGGGTACCCATCCCCTGTTCGGCCCCCACGAAAAGAGCATCGCCGGCCTCACCGTGGTCCTGTGCCCCGGCCGGGGGGAGCGCTGGTTTAACTGGCTCAAGGACCTGCTGGAGCAGGCCGGGGCCCGGGTCAAGGTGACCGGCGCCACGGAGCATGACCGCTACATGGCCGTGGTCCAGGGCCTGTCGCATTTCATGCTCATCGCCTTCGGCATGGCCATTCGGGATCTGGGGGTTGACCCCCAAAGCCTGGATGATTACGCCACGCCAACCTTTGCCAGCCTGCACCGCCTGGCCCGCCATTTGCTCAAGCAGGACGCCCAGCTGTACGCCTGCATTCAACTGGCCAATCCCGCCAACCGGGTGGCCCTGAGGGCCTTGGAGCACGCGGTGGCCGATATCCTCCATTTCATCCAACGCCAGAACGTGGAGGGGCTGGTGCGGCTGCTGGAGGAGACCAAGGAGTGGTTTGGCCGGTGAAATCAGTAACCAGTAACCAGTAACCAGTAACCAGTAATCAGTAACCAGT
>VGSO01000251.1 GCA_016874945.1 Deltaproteobacteria bacterium | reverse complement strand
CGTTGCGGAACCGGGAAGGAGTGTGCACGGGCTCCCAGGCTTGGCCTGGGGACCAGGAATCGATGGATAAAGCGTTTTCAGCGGTTGACATGCTTATCTCTTTTGAGTTTCGAGTTTCAAGTTTCGAGTTTCGAGAAGAAGCCCTTGTATGATTACGGTTTATGATTCCACAGTTTCATGAGAGGCTCTTGCAAAAATTTAGCAAAACCGGCCCCGGCTTCTATTCCCCCTCCCCACGGGGGGAGGGGGCTAGGGGGAGGGGGGCAAAGCCGTTTATAACTACAGGATAATACAAATTATTTTTGCCACCCCCACCCTAACCCTCCCCCCTCAAGGGGGAGGGAACCGCCCCAATATCGTTGATTCCGCTTTTGACCATGACTTTTGCAAGAGGCTCATGAGTTTCAAAGTTTTCCTTAACCGAAGACCGAAGACCAAAAACTCGAAACTTGAAACTCGAAACTCGAAACTCGAAACTACTTAAGTGGGTTCTCTTTTTAACATTTCCCCTTCCCGGCCGGCGAACAGGGGCGCGAAGATTTCTTTTTCCAGGTCTTCCAGGAACATGGCCCGGCCCACTTCACCCCGGAGGCGGCGCACTTCCCTCATGCCCATGGCCCCCAGGATTTCCAGGAGCTGGTTATTCCAGGCGCCCACCAGATTCACCATGCGCTGGGCGCCCCGCCGCACGGGAAGCTCATTCAGCTCGATGGGACAGGCATTGCCTTCGGCGCATTGGCGGCAGAGGCGGCATTCCAGGGCCAGCAGCAGCGGCAGGTCGGCCACCACGGCGTCGGCGCCGCAGATGATGGCCTTGGCCACGTGCTCCGCCAGGGCGATGCCCCCGCTGAGCAGCAGGGTCACTGTGTCCCGGAGCCGGTCTTCCACCAGGCGCAGGTGGCAGCGCCGGACCAGGTCCTTTAAATAAAGCTCCTGGCAGTTTCCCAGACCCCGGCCTTGGTCCGACCCGGCCAGGCGAATGACTCCCGCGCCCGCGGCGGTGAGTTCCGCCACCCGGTTCACCACCTGGTCATCCGCGGTGACTTTGATAATCACCAGGAGGTCGGGATACTGCCGCCGGAGAGTTTCCATGGCGGCCAGCACTCCGGGGTGGTCCTGGAGTTCCAGGGCGCGCACCCGGGAAAGGAGAGGGTCAGGTAAATTCAGGGCTGCCGGGCCATATTGGGGCGCCAGGCGGTTAATATAAGGCTCCAGGTCCTGGTTGACAGCCTCCCGGGGGATTAAAGCCAAGGTATCCAGTTGGCCGGCGGCTTGGGCCAGCATTTGGTGCAGACGGGCCGGGTCCGGCCCCAAGGGAGGCTCGGCGAGGAGCACCGGCAGGGGCACTTCCACCTGGGGCGAGGGGGACAACAGCATATTGCCCCTGTCGTCAAATGCCTGAAACATGGGCTTGCGGCCCAGGTCGATGGCGGTGCTGATGTATTCCCGGCCATGGATGCCGTCCCGGGTGGGGCGGACGATTTCGGACATATCGGTCCAAATGGAGTCGAACCCGGGGCCGCAAAAAGGGCCGCCGTAGCCCGCGCCGGACACCGGAATTTTGCCGCTGTCGGCCTGATGCCAGGTGGCAGAAATGATTTCCGGAGTCCAGTAATCATCACCCAGTTGCTGGTATCGGGGGTTCATGGCCTTAAAGACCAACTCCCGGGGGCAGCCCTGGACGCAGCGGAAGCAATCCCGGCAGATCTCTTCGATGGTGTCGATGAACTGTGTGGTGTCAAAATCCCGTTTTTTGTAAGCCTCCACCGGGCACGCCTGCTTGACGCACTTGGTGCAGCGCAGGCATCCCTCCCCCCAGTCCAGGACCGAAGTGCGGGCCATGGCCGGATAGCGGGGCGGCACCCGGCGCACGTGGATGTGATATTTGGCCGGCATGGCGCCTCCTCAGGCCTGCTGGTCCGGGCGCACCACCCGGCGGGGACCGGAACTGTGCGCCTTGGACCAGTCTTTGGGCGGCCTCATCACCATCAGCCGGTCCAACTGATCCAGGGCCTTAAGACGGTCATAAATCTGGAGCCAGGCGCAAGGCGCGGGGGGATCCAGCTTCAGGCTGATATTAATTTCGCACAGACCTTCTTTGGCGCCGCCGCAGGGGCCGTTGGACAGGACCTTGGCGCACCGGGACACGGGGCAGATGCCGGCGGTGTCCCCCAGGACGCAATCGCCGCAGCCCCGGCAGTTCTCCAGCCACAGACCCCGCTGGGCCGTTTCCCCAATGAACAGGGTGTTGAGGCCGGGAAAGACCGGGGTGTGGGGAAGCAGAGACGCCAGCGCCTGAACTCCGGCGCCGCAGGCCAGGGACACCACCGCGTCGGCCTGTTCCGCGGCGGCCACCACGTCCAGCAGAAATTCGTGAATGCACTGGCGGTCCACGCTCACTTCCCGGATATCCTTACTCTGCCCGGCCTGGCAAAAAAGAAGTTGCAGGGCCGCGGCCATCTCCGCCACCTCTTTTTTGCCGCCGGCGGCGCACTCGGCCACGCAGGTGTCGCAGCCGGCCAGCAGGATGCGATCGTAACCGCTCACCATGCCCTGAATCTCGGCCAGGGCTTTTCTAGTGCCGACAATCACTGGGTTGACTCCTTTGCCGCCAGGCCCGCGGCATGGAAGGCCAGCGGCCCTAAAACCTGGGCCATCTCCGCGATCTGGGCGATCACACCTTTCAAACCGCCGGCATCTCCGGGGGCTATTATAGACATTCCCAACCGTTGGGGTTCAAGGTTCAGTTCAATGAGATAATTCTGGGCGTAGGCCACCCGCTTGCTCATCCGGCTGCTGCCTTCCAAATATTGACAGGCGGTCTCGGGACAGCCGATCATCCACACCATATCGGCCTCCCGGGCCAGGATGCGCAGCAGTTGGTAGACTTCGATCTTGCTGCTGCACGGCTCCGCAACCACCCGGGCCGCCAGCCCGGCTCCGGCCAGGGAGTCCCTGAGCCCTTGGGGCTCGGGTAAAGCCTGGCCGCAAGCCAGCACCACCACCTTAATTTTTTCATTCATACATAAGACCCGTGCGCGCTGTGATGTCTATTAAAATAAGCTCTGTCAGCCAGGAATGCCCAGGCGAAGGCAAACAGAGGCCAGAGGATCGGCTCCCCTGGCCTATGCCTGAACATTATTTCTTCTAGAATATCTCTTATTGCCTTGCGCCTGACAAGGGTTTAGTTACAGCCACTTACAGAATCGGGAGATAACGCTCAATCTCGTACTGGCTCACGTGAGTGCGGAAGCGGTCCCACTCGATCTTTTTGTTTTCCAGGAATTTGGTGAAGATATGCTCTCCCAGGGCTTCCCGCACTAAGGCGCTCTTCTCCACCTCCTGGACGGCCTCATAGAGGCTGCCGGGCAGTTCCTCGATGCCCAAGCGCGCCCGTTCGGCTTCCGACATATGATAGATATCCACTTCCACCGGTTCGGGCAGGGGGTAGTTGCCTTCAACACCCTTGAGGCCCGCGGCCAGCATCACCGCAAAGGCCAGATAAGGGTTGCAGGCCGGGTCGGGGGCGCGGTACTCGCAGCGGGTGGCCGTTTCTTTGCCGGGCTTGTACATGGGCACCCTTACCAAGGCGGACCGGTTGCGCCGGGCCCAGGCCACGTACACCGGGGCCTCGTAACCGGGAACCAGCCGTTTATAAGAGTTGACCCACTGGCTGCAGATGCCGGTGATTTCCCGGGCGTGCTTCAACAACCCGGCGATATAGCTTTTCCCCAAGGCGGACAGGTGGTATTGGTCCGTGGCGTCGTAAAAGGCGTTTTTGCTTTCCTTGAACAGGGACTGGTGGGTGTGCATGCCGCTGCCGTTGATGCCGAAAATGGGTTTGGGCATGAAGGTGGCATAGACTCCGTTGAGCATGGCCACCGCCTTTACCGTGGCCTTGAGGGTCATGGTCTTGTCGGCCATTTTCATGCCTTCGTCGTAGCGCATGTCAATTTCATGCTGGGATGCCGCCACCTCGTGATGGCTGTACTCGATGCGGACGCCCATCTTTTCCAGGGCGAAAATGGTGTAGCGGCGCAGGTCATTGCCCATGTCCAGGGGCGGGGCGTCGAAATAGCCGCCTTCGTCCAGGATCTGGGTGGATTTGTTATCTTTGAAGTAGAAAAATTCCAGTTCCGGTCCCACGTAGTAGGTGAAGCCTTTATCCGCGGCCTTGGCCAGCATGCGCTTCAGCGCGTAGCGGGGGTCGCCGGGATAGGGGGACCCGTCAGGCAGGAGGATTTCGCAAAACATCCGGGCCACCGGCTTTTCCTCGGGCCGCCAGGGTACGA
Organism: Deltaproteobacteria bacterium; assembly: GCA_016874945.1. GTDB lineage: Bacteria > Desulfobacterota > Desulfobaccia > Desulfobaccales > 0-14-0-80-60-11 > VGSO01. The sequence goes on along the minus strand of VGSO01000251.1, from coordinate 300 downwards.
CCTGGAAAGTGGTGGGGTCAGGCTTGGCGATCATGTCGCTCTCTTCAATGCGGGAGAAGCCCTCAATGGAAGAGCCGTCAAACCCCATGCCCTCGGTCATGGCCTCCTCCAATTCGGAGGGGCGGATGGAAAAACTCTTCAACACCCCCAAAATGTCCGAGAACCAGAACTGGATAAAGCTGATCTCTTTGTCCCGGACTACCCGGAAAACGTCCTCCATGGTCTGGCAGCTATGGCAATGCACTGGTTACCCTCCTGTGCTGGATTTGCGATTATCCTTACCTTAATAGGCAACTATTG
>VGSO01000250.1 GCA_016874945.1 Deltaproteobacteria bacterium | reverse complement strand
CCTTTGGCTTCGGCCTCGAAGTCAGACGGTTGCCAGAAGAAGAAGGGGTTGGCCCGGGGGGTGCGCACGGTCTGGGGCACCGGCGGCAGTTCCGCGGCTTCCAGGAATTCCCGCATGCCCACGCGCAGGATGAGCTCTCCTATCCTTTCCCGGTTTTTGCCGTGTTCGGCCCACCATTCGGTGATTCTGGCGTTCAACTCCTTAAATTCATCATAGGGGGACTCCATCACCATGAAGGGCTGGATCACCCAGCTGAGCTGGGCCCCTTCCAGGATGGGGGCATGGGACCCCAGCAGAATGGTGGCGCCGGTCTCGGTGCCGGGCCGCAGGGCCTGGGGCATCAGGTTGATGCAGTGCATGCAGTGGTTGCAGTTCTTGTTGTCGATCTTAAGCGTCTTGCCGTCAAAAGACATGCAGAAGGTGGGGCACAGGTCGGTGACGTCGGCCTGGACGTCCAGCTTGGATAAATGGGCGCCGCCACCCTTGGGCTTTAACTCCCCGCCGGCGTAAGCCTTAACTGCAGACTGATCAATGCGGATGTCATCCTTCCAGACGCCGATCACGGACAAGTCCGCCCGAGCCACCGCGGCCACGCAGTCGTTGGGGCAGCCGGAGAATTTGATCTTGTACTTGTACGGATAGGAAGGCCGGTGCATGTCAAACTGCATCTCCTGGGTTATGTCGTAGCAGGCCTCCATGGTGTTGTAACACGACCACTCGCAGCGGGCCGGCCCCAGGCAGCAACTGGGGCTGCGGAAGGTGGAGCCGGAACCGCCCAGATCCCAGCCGTTGGCGGTCAATTCGGCAAAGCAGGGTTCCAGATTCTCGGTGCGGCAGCCCAGGAAGATGATGTCCCCGGTGGCGCCGTGCATGTTCAAGAGGCCGCTGCCGTGCCTGTCCCAGATGTCGCACAGTCCCCGCAGGGCCTCGGTGGTGTAGAACCAGCCCGAGGGTTGATTGATGCGCATGGTGTGGAAATGTTCCACCCCGGGAAAATCATCCGGCAGGTCGGAATACCGGCCGATGATGCCGGAACCGTAACCCAGGACGCCCACGATACCGCCGTGCTTCCAGTGGGTGATCTTTTCCTTGTACGACCGCTCCAACTGCCCCAAGAGGTCTTGGACCTGGGGTTTCTTGGCGGCGATCCTCTTGAGGTCCTTGACAAAACTGGGCCAAGGTCCGGATTCAAGTTGATCCAGCAATGGGGTTTTGGACATGAACCATTCCTCCCTCTTTTAAGTGGTCCCCAATGGGCTTACCCTTTTTTTCACAAACCAATGTTTATCACATACCATAATCAATCAAAAGTCAATGAAAAAAATCAGTAACCCAAATTCTGGTTATGATTCTTCGATGACAGTGACCGGTCCCAATTCCCGCAAACCCGCGGCGCACTGGCTGGCGGGGCCCATGACCAGGATGACCAGGGACTGGGGCCGCAGGTGAACTTGCGCCGCTCGGGCTGCGGTTTCCTGAGTGATTGTGCGAATTTCATCACAATATTTCTTCAAGTAGCCCCGCCCCAGTTCGTAAAGGTCCATGGCCAGGAGCTGGCGGGCCAGCCCCTGGGGCGTCTCCAGTCCCAGGGGAAAATGGCCCACGTGATAACTTTGGGCTTCCGCCAACTCTTGGGGCGCCACCCCGGCCCGGGACACTTCCGTCATCACCTCGGTAATTTCTTTCACCACTTGGGCGGTGTGCGCCGCCGGCGTGAAGGTGGAAACCACAAATGGCCCCGGGGCCCGGCGGAAGTGAAACTGACTACGGATGCCGTAGGTCAGGCCCAGGTCCGAGCGGATGCGGGTCATGAGGCGGGAGGAGAAGCCGCCGCCCCCCAAGATGTAATTTACCAGCTTTAGGGCGAAAAAGTCGGGGTGGGAGCGGGGGACTCCCAGGTGTCCCAGGCGGATTTCGCTCTGGGTGAGCTCGGGCCGGTCCCAGAGATAGATGCCCGGGGTGCAGAGTTTGTCCGGGGCCGAAACGTAAGGGAGGCTAGGCGGGCCGCCCCCGGCCCAGGCGCCAAAGTTCCGGGCGGCTTCGTCCTCCACCTGGGCGGCCTCCACCATGCCCACCACCACCAGACTGGCAGTCTGGGGCGCGAACTCCCGGCGGTAAAATTCCTGGAGGTCATTAAGCTCCAGGGCCGCGGCGCTCTGAAGGTCTCCCTGGGCCGGATGTCCATAAGGAGAATCCCCGAAAAAGAGTTTCAAAAAGCGAATGTTGGCCATTTCCCGGGGCTCGTCCAGTAGATGCACCAGATCCGCCCGGCGGCGCTCTTTAAGAAGGGGAAATTCATCCTCCGGGAAGGCGGGGGTCTGGACGATTTCCGCCAAGGTGGCCATAAGCTGGGGGAAGTCCTCGGCCAGGCCTTCGAGAGAGACCATCACCGCATCGAAGCCGCCCCGGGCTTTGAGGGCCGCGCCCCGGGACTCGATGTCCGTGGCCAGCTCCAACTGGTTGCGCCGGGCGGTGCCCAGGGTGAGAAATTCCGCGGCCCAATCCGCGGCGCCGGCCTTCCCCGGCGGGTCGGTCTCCGCGCCCCGCCTGGCCAGGAAGGTGAGGCTGACCCAGGGAACCCGGTCATACTCCATGCCGACGAGGGTCATGGCGTTGGGGAGGGAGGATTGATAGATGTCGGGGATGTAATTTGTCATGACAGCATCCTTGTATTGAGTTCAAGGTTCAAGGTTCAAGGTTCAAGGTTACAAAACCTTGAACTTTGAATTTTGAACTGTTATTCAGGCCAGTTCCCCCAAAGCCCGGCTCTCTTCCGGTGAAACCGGCTTCAGCACCACCACGGTGCGGTTGTCTTCTCGGAGATACTGCCGGGCCACTCGCAGGATGTCGTCGGCGGTGACCGCTTCAAAGGAAGCCAGCAGCCGGTTGACCCGGCCCGCGTCCCCGGTTTTCATGTGGAACAGGCCCACCAGGAGGCCCCGGAAGAAGTTGTGGGCCAGGCTGCGGGCGCCCTGGGCCCGCATGAGCTTCTGGGCCCGGGCCAACTCTTCCGGGGTGACGCCGTCCGCCAGCAGACGGTCCACCGCCGCCCACACCTCCTTTTCCAATTCCGCCAAAGGCCGCCCCGGCGCGGCAATGGCCGCGATGACCAGCAGATCCGGGTCTTGGGCGGCCCAGGGGGGCGGCGCGATCTCCACGCTCACTTCCACGGCCTTCCCCGGCCGCACGAATTCCTGGTAAAACCGGGAGGATTTGCCCCCGGACATAATCAAGGACAACAGGTTCAAAGGATAAATGTCTTGGTGGTCCAGACCGACAATGTGAAAACCGGCGAACAAGGACTCCAACTGGGAGACTTTCTTGAAAATGACCCGGCGTTCTCCCCGCTGGGGCGGCTCCAGCACCGGGGCAGCCGGTGGCAGACCCGGAGGGGGAATGTCCCCAAAATATTTCTCCACCAGGTCCCGGGCCGCCTGAGGGTCCGCGTCCCCGGAAATGACGATGGTCAGGTTGCCGGGATGGTAGTGCTCCCGATAATATTTTCGGCAGTCTTCCAGGGTCATGCGCTGCAGATCCTGGTTCCACCCGATGACCGGCCACTGGTAGGGGTGCTGGGTGTAGGCCGCGGTGTACAGCTCTTCCAGGACCAGCCCGAAGGGGCTGTCCACGGAGCGGAGCTTGCGCTCGCTGATCACCACCTGGCGCTCCGGCTGGAAAGTTTCGTCGTCCAGCTTGAGGTTTTTCAGGCGGTCGGCTTCCAGGCTAAGGCCCAATTCCAGGTGCTCCCCGGGAAGATTTTCAAAATAGGAGGTGTGGTCCTTGGTGGTGAAGGCGTTGATCTCCCCGCCCTTGGCCTGGAGGATGCGGGAGAATTCCTCCGGCCCCAGGGTTTCGGTCCCCCGGAACATCATGTGTTCAAAGAGGTGGCTGATGCCGGTGATGCCCGGAAGTTCATGACGGGAACCCACTTTATAATGCACTTGGAGCGAGAGTATGGGGAGGCGCCGGTCCGGCAGCACGAAGAGGACGAGGCCGTTGGGGAAATCGAAGCGGACCATCTCGATTTCCGGCTGCCAGGCCGCGGGGTTGAAGGGCCGGTTGGTCATTAGCGAATCTCCTAATTTTATCTCACGCCATGGCGCAAAGGCGTAAAAGCGGATAGTTCAAGGTTCAAGGTTCAAAGTCGGTTCCGGGAAATTTTGAGCCACTCAAACAAACTCAAACCTTGAACCTTGAACTGTGAACTTTCTTCTCGTTCCCAAGCTGGGCTTGGGAACGAGGAGGAGGTTGGCGGCAGTCCATGTCTTACGCCCAACTCAAAAATTTTTCATAATGATTGCGAAACCGTCAATTGCGCCTGACGACATAAGAAATTCCCCCTTATCGCCTGTTCCCCTCTTCCCCTTTTCGCCCCTAGTGTTTTCCGGGATACCCGCTCCAGCGCTGCAGCAAGCTCTCATCCACCTCAATCTTCAGGGGCGCGCTCTCCACAATGGGAATCCGGGCCGGTTTCTCGCCCCGGAGAATCCTTTGGGCCAGGGCCCCGGCTTCCTCCCCCAGGCGTTCATAGTCCAGGGCCACTTTCAACACCGCGCCCTTGTCCCGCATCTCCGGATGGCTGCTCAGCACAAGCACT
>VGSO01000249.1 GCA_016874945.1 Deltaproteobacteria bacterium | reverse complement strand
ATGGCGATGAAGGCCAGGTTGTGGAACACCCCCTCCACCGGCAGGTTCATATCCACGATCTCCGGCAGAGTTTTTTTCATCAACGGCAGGAAGATGCGCTCCGTGGCCTTGGCCATGAAGCAGTCTTCCATGGGCGGCCGTCCCACGATGGTGGCGGGATAGATGGCGTTTCGCCGGTGGGTCGCCGCGGTGACGTGGAACACCGGGTAGTCGTCGGCCAGGGAGTAATACCCGGTGTGGTCGCCGAAAGGCCCTTCCCGGCGGCGCTCCCCCGGTTTGACATAGCCCTCCAGGACCACCTGGGACTCCGCCGGCACCAGGAGGGGCTGGGTCAGGCAGGGAACCATCTCCACCGGCTCATTCCGGAGGAATCCGGCCAAGAGAATCTCGTCGATGTCTTCCGGCAGCGGCGCGGTGGCCGCATAGGTCACCGCCGGGTCCGGGCCGATGGCCACGGCCACGGGGAGCGGCTCCCCCCGGGCCTCGGCCACCCGGTAGTGTTGGGCCCCCCCCTTGTGGGCGTGCCAGTGCATTCCGGTGGTGCGCGCATCATAGACCTGCATGCGGTACATCCCCACATTGCGCCGGCCGGTTGCCGGGTGGTGGGTGATAACCACCGGCAGGGTGATAAAAGGGCCGCCGTCTCCGGGCCAGCAGGTGAGGACCGGCAGCCGTGCCAGGTCCACCTCGCTCCCGGTGTGCACCACCTCCTGGCACGGGGCCCTGGACACCTCCTTGGGAAACATGCGCCCCAGGCGGGCCAGCTTGGGGAGGAGCTTCAGCTTCTTGATCAGGGTGTTGGCTTCCGCCTCCAGGAAACTCAAAAGTTCCGGGGCGATGGCGTTCAGGTCGTCCACCTCCAGGGCCAGGCACATGCGGCGCATGGACCCGAAGGCGTTCATCAGAACCGGCATCTCAAAGCCCGGCACATTTTCAAACAGCAGCGCCGGTCCGCCCTGCTTGCACACCCGGTCGGTGATTTCCGTGATTTCCAGGAAAGGGCTCACCGGCTCGGAGATGCGTTTTAACTCCCCGGCCCGTTCCAATACCTGGACAAAATGCTGCAGGTTCTTGTATCCCATACTACTCCCGCCAGCTTTCAGCTATCAGCAGACAGTTTTTTTTTAAAAAAAAGTTTTTGGCTGATAGCTTAAAGCTAAGAGCTAATAAAATCACTTATTCCCGGCCAGTTCCATGGCCTGGGCCCAGTATTGCCGGGACATTTCCTGCATAATCGAGGCCGGGGCCAACTCCTGGGTAAGCGCGGCCATGGTCTCCTCTTTTATCTGCCCGTCCCGCACCAGTTCTTCCCCGGCCTGGGCCACCGCGGCCAGCACCTGGTCCACCTGGGGCCGGAGTTCGGGAACCGTAAGAGCCTCCGAAGAGTGGCGGTAGATCTCGGCAATCAGGTCCCGGCCAAATATCATCTTCATGTTAAGAGACAGGGGCTGAAACATGGACTGGTCCCAAAAAGCGCAGACGCTCAACGCCGCCACCTTGGGCACTTTCTCATAGCGATACGGGTGGCCTCCCTCAGGCCCTACCTCCGCCAGGGGGTCCATCAGGGGCAGGGTGCGATCAATAAAAGCCTTCATCCGGGCGTTCATGGTCATGTAATAAATGGGCGTGGCCAACACCGCGACCTCGGCCTTCAGGTAGTGCTGGAAAAGCAATTCCGCCATGTCGTCTTTTTGCACGCAGCGCCCCAGGTCCTTCAGCCAGCAACTGAAACACCCCAGGCAGTCCTTGATTTGATAGCGGCGCAGGTAAATGGTCTCGGTGGAGGCGCCGGCCCGCCGGGCGCCGGCCAAAAATTTTTGTAAAATCAATTCCGTCTTGCTAGTTTCATTATCCCGGGGGCTGCTGTTAAACGCGACGATTTGCATGGGTCCTCCCCTAGGGTGCGGTTTACGCACCTTCATAGCTTTGGATGGTGCGCGAAACGCACCCTACCTGGCAAAATATGCCAATTCCGGGGCGGAGGCAAGTACTTCCAGGTTCTGAAGATATTGGAAAAAGGTCTTTAGCCCCTTTTCCTGCTCCGGACCCAGGGAAAAATCCAATTGGTGAAAATAAGCCAAAATTTGCTCCGCCGACATTTCTGAAAATCTCGCAGCCATCCGGCTCAACTCCGGCAAGGCCTGGACGCCCCAATCCCGGGAGCGCAGAAGCAAGCGGTGCAGGGCGGTCGCGGACTCAGGCTGGTTCCGGGCGAATTCCCGCCGCACCGCCCAGACCCCGAAGACAAAGGGCAGCCCGGTGAGCTCCTGCCAGGCCGCGCCCAGGTCCAGCTCATAAGGCCACTCCCCCGCCATTTTCAGGCGCAGGGCTTCATCGCCGATGGCCAGCACCCCGGAGTATTTCTGCCTGACCCCATTTGTCAGAGGCGCGGCCTGATATTCAGGCTCCGCCTTAAAAACCTCGGCCATGAGCACCTTAAGCAGGGCCGCGCCGCTGGCCGAGGCCGCGCTCACTGCCACCGCCTGCCCGTGCAGGTCCGAAAAAGGCGCCCGGCTGAACAGGATGACGCTCCCCACCGGCCCCTGGGAGCTGATGGAGAGATCGGGGAGCAGATAATACTCCAAAGGCCAGCGGGCGTATTCCATGGCGGAAATGCCGCTGACGTCCAGCTCCCCCCGGCGCATCCGGGCGTTCAACCCCGCGGGAGTGTCTGGCGCCAGGTGAAAGCCGTTTTCGCCAAAGACGTTCTCCAGGGCGAAATAAATGGGCAGCGAATTGAGGTACTGAATACGGCCCAGCCGGGGTTTTTGCGTCATCTCCGGTCTCCCCAAAAACGGTTTTCGGTTTTCGGTAAATTCGATTATTGCCTTAACTCCGGAACAAGGAACTACAAAGCGAATAGCCCCTTTTTCGGAAGGAAATAGCAAACAGCAAAAAATATTAGTGGCGCAGGCCTCTGGCCTGTGGGCAACGTAGTAGATTCAGGAAGATTAGCCACGGGCTGGAAGCCTGTGCCACTAATGCCCTTGATTTTGTTCTTCTTTGCAGGAGGCAACCAATCTTCCTAAGCGTTTTCGGAGTTAAGGCAACAATTCGGAAAGAATTAAGGTGGCGCGAGTGATGCGCCTTGGCACCCTACCTCAACTGATCCACCTGAACCTGCCTTCCGCTCCAGCGGCGAATAATTCTCCCCAGAAGTCCCCATCCCCCGATAGGAGAACGAATCCCAGGGCCGCCCTTTTCCCCGGCTCCAGGCTGCCGAATTCATCCGAGCGTTCCAGTGCCCGGGCGCCGTTTATAGTTCCCAGGCGCAGCCACAACTCTCCGGGCGCGGCGGGATAATGCCGGTAGAGCCAGAGCATCTCCCCGAACAGGTTCAGGTCCCAGTTGCCCGCCAGGGAATCGGTCCCCAGGGCCAGGTTCACCCGGGACTCCAACATCTGTTGCACGTGAGGCGTCCCCGCGCCGGTATAGCGGTTGGCCCGGGGGCAGAGCACCAGCCAGGCGCCGGTGCGGCGGAGCCGGTCCAGCTCTTCGAGACTCAGCCAGACCCCATGAACCGCCAGGGTGGCGTCATGGAGAAATCCCAAAGAGTCCAGGTAAGCCGCGGGGGCCAAGTTTGGAGGCTGAAAGTCCCCCACCCTCCGTCCCCGCCGGAGGAGCAGGTCCCGGAAAAAGCCGTCCCCGGTGGCCAGGAACTCCTCCTCGCCCCGGGATTCGGCCAGATGCACCGTCTGGGGCCGCCGCCGAGCCTGGTTCCATGCCCCGATGGCCCGGAACAAGGGGGCGGACACGGAATAAGGCGCGTGCGCCCCGGCGGAAACCGGGGAACTGGCCTCTGCTGCAGCCTGTCCCAAAAACGGAAAAATCTCCTCCAGATCCACCGGCTCCAGGAGGTCAAAACCCAGGCATTCATAAAAGAGGTGGTAGGCCAGGGGGCTGTTCTCCAGGTGCGGCAAGGATATCCCGGTGTTGGTCACCTCTCCGGCCAGGGCGGCGCCGCTGGCGTGCACGGCCTCGATTCCCCGGACGACGCCGGCTTCCACCTCCTCGGCGCTTAGCCCTCCATAGCCGTCCAGGGCCTCGTCCAGCCAATCCTCCCAGCGGATCTGAGGCGGCACCGTTCCGGCCAGGGCGGAGAACTCCAGGTGGACGTGGCAGTTGACCAAGCCCGGCAAGATGGCCCCGTTGCCGTGGTCCTCCACCGGGCCGGTGAACCCCCGCAATACTTCCGCGCCTGGGCCAACCCGGGCGATGCGGCCCTGGTCCACGATCACCGCGCCCTCCCGGATGGGCGGACCGGTTATGGGGAGAACCCAACTGCTGACGTGGGCGATCATTTCTAAATTTGAGACCTCTAAAAATTCGCTTCCTTTTGCCAAAATAACAAAAATGACAATGGTCTTAGTGGCACAGGCTTCCAGCCAGTGTTCAGATTTATGAGGCTTCAAGGCTGGTCACAGGCCAGAGGCCTGTGCTACTGAATCTGAGTTTCTGATTTTTTCAACAAGAATTCGTTGTTAACCTACTGATTTAGGAAAGGAAATGGTGGGCAGTGCCCACCCTGCATTTTTCCTTTGCGCCCTTTGCGCCTTGGCGAGAAATAATATCATTTGGTTGCGGCAAAAGGCCGCGATGTGCCACC
>VGSO01000248.1 GCA_016874945.1 Deltaproteobacteria bacterium | reverse complement strand
ATGACTTCCGAAGACACCGCGATGCCGAAGGAGGACTTCATCATGAAGCCGTCCATCTTGCCACCCATGCCGATGATGATGTGGCGCAGGGCCTGGGCGCAGAAGTCCATGATCCAACCCATTTCGAAGTTCTTGGGATCGATGTCCAGGCGCTTCAGGTTCCGCTTGGCCAGCTGCTCGTCATTGTAGTTGAACTCGTGCTGCAGCCGGGAGGTGGCGGCCACCATGGCCAGGTTGTGGGCGTTCATGATGTTGTTGATGTCGCCGGTGAGGCCCAGGGAGAACTCGGTCATGGGAATAAGCAGCGAAATGCCGCCGCCGGCCGCGGTGCCCTTGACGTTCATGGTGGGGCCGCCGGAAGGCTGCCGGATGCAGCCGCCCACGTTGACGCCCCGTTTGCCCAGGCCCTCGATGAGGCCCATGGAGGTGGTGGATTTGCCTTCGCCCAGGGGAGTGGGGGTGATGGCGGTGACGTCGATGTAAAAGCCGTCGGGTTTGTTCTTGTTGCGTTCCAGGCATTTCACGTAGTCGACGCGGCCGATTTTCTGGCCCATGGGGATGCGCTCATCTTTGGGGATTTCCAGCTTATCGCACATCTCTTCAAAGGGAATCATCTCCGCTTCGGCAATTTCGGCAATCTGCCAGTCCTTCTGTTTAACCGGATCGTACTTCGCCATAAACAAAGCCTCCTTAAGGGTTTTGATGACGTATTTACTCCCGGAGCGGGGAGCTTCCGGGGAAATCACCTGGTGCTCCTGGAGGATATGGTCTATATCCCGCCAGGGTTCATACTTTTTTTCACATAGTCCTCCCATTTATACGACCTTGCACCGGTTTGTCAATAAATATTTTACTTCCTCAACCCTTATCCCCTAAATTTCTTGGGGCTTTTATATTTGACATAATGAACCTTAGGCCGTAAAATGTTATGTGAATACTGGTACAAAAGCACAAAATTGCTCCTCGGGCTATTTCTGTTTGGAGCTTTGGGGAGAACTTGCTGGAAATCTCCCCCGGCCCTGATCATGAGCTGCGAGCCGGGACGCGGCTTGAAGGCGCATAAGGGTTTGGGGATATTATTTTGAACGTTGCGACCCGTTCTGGATTAACGGAGGAGGAGGAATTATATGGTCATCGGGGAATCCAAACCCCTAGCGGAAATCCTGGACATGATCAAGGATTTCAAAAAAATAGTGGTGGCCGGCTGCAAAGGCTGCGTCACCGTCTGTAACGTCGGCGGCGAAAAGGAAGTGGCCATCCTGGCTTCGGAGCTGAGAATTGCCCGCAAAGCCGCCGGCAACAATCTAGACGTCAAAGAATATACCTGTGAACGGCAGTGCGACCCCGAATACATCGAGCCCCTGGATGACCTGGTGGCGGACGCCGACGCCGTGGTGTCCATCGCCTGCAGCGTCGGCCCCCAATACGTCACCGCCCGCTATCCTTATCTCCACGTCTTTCCCGGGATCAACACCACCAGCATCGGCGGCGCCGTGGAACACGGGGTATGGAAAGAATTCTGCCAGGCCTGCGGCAGCTGCGTCATCGGCGAATACGGGGGGCTCTGCCCCATCGCCCGCTGCGCCAAGCAGCTTCTCAACGGCCCCTGCGGCGGCTCCTCCGGGGGCATCTGCGAGGTGGGCAAAGGCAGTATCCCCTGCATCTGGCACCTCATCTACGACCGCATGAAAAACCTCGGCCAGCTCCACAAGATGACCGAGGTGAAACTCTATAAAAACTGGAGCACCAGCCGCGACGGCGGCCTGCGCACTTCGATTCGGGAGGAACTGAAACAATGACCACCTATTCCGCAGGAAGCAACCTGGAAAAAATCTTCAAAAGCGGGAAAAAAGCCGTAACCGGCGAATGTGGTCCTCCCCGGGGCGCAGATGCCGAGCACTTCAGGCACAAAGCGAATTTCTTGAAAGGCTGCGTCGACGCAGTGAACGTCACCGACAACCAGACCGCGGTGGTGCGCTTCTGTTCCCTGGCCGCCTCCAAAATCCTCCTGGAAATGGGCATCGAGCCGGTGATGCAGATGGTCACCCGGGACATGAACCGCATCGCCCTCCAGAGCAACATCTTGGGCGCCGCGGCCATGGGGATCAAGAACCTCCTGTGCCTCACCGGCGACCACCAGTCCTTTGGCGACCACCCCCAGTCCAAGAACGTCCATGACCTGGATTCGGTGCAACTGGCCAACACCCTCAGAATGATGCGGGACGAGGGTAAGATGATCAGCGGCACCGAGGTGCAAGGCCGGCCCCAGATGTTCATCGGCGCGGCGGCCAACCCCTTCGCCGACCCCCAAGAGTTCCGGGTGGTGCGCATGGGCAAAAAGATCGCCGCGGGGGTCCAGTTCATTCAGACCCAGTGCATTTACAACATGGAGCGGTTCCACAAGTTCATGGAGATGGCCAATGACATGGGCCTGACGGAGAAAGCCTACATCATGGCGGGGATCACCCCCCTTAAATCCGTGGGTATGGCCAACTACATGAAAAAGTTCGTCCCCGGTCTGGACGTGCCCGACTCCTACATCACCCGCCTCAAGGGGGTGCCCAAGGACAAGCAGGCCGCGGAAGGCATCAAGATCGCGGTGGAGCAGATCCACGAGTGCCTGGCAATGAAGGGCATCGCCGGCATCCACCTCATGGCCATCGAGTGGGAGGAAAGAGTGCCGGAGATCCTCGAGACCGCCGGCTTGCTGCCCAGACCGACAGTTTCATAATCTTCAGCATTTTGATAACCCTCGAGCCCGGTCCCAGACCGGGCTTTTTTTATAAAGGGAAATGTAGTAACATGGTAGAATAATTTTGGACGATCTTATTCTCCACCTAGCTGGGCGAGCTTAAAAGATAGCGGACGTGGAGCGCCTTACCTACGGGATTTTTTATGGATAATTGTATTTTTTGTGATTCTCCAGTTAATAATTTTGAGGCTGAATGTAGTACTTGTGGGTTTAATGCTTCAAGTGAATCTTTCAATGCAGATATTGTCCAATTATATTATAAAGATTCAATGAGGAATGATTGGAGGAAAGGGATTACATTTATCTTTAAATTAAATGATTATTTAATAAAAAAGAAAGGGTCTGCATCAACAAATCCGGAAAGAGGTGGATGGTCTAAAGCAAAGACCGCTGAATTATTGGGAAAAAGTAAATCTGGGATTTCTGAACTTATTAATTTGGCAAAGGAAATGCTGAATTATCCTGAATTAGAAAAGAGCAAGACTTCAAATATTGCTATTAAAAGATTAAAGGAAATCAAGACAGGAGGTCTAACATCTAATATTCATTCGGAAATCGATTTACAGAATCGAATTGTTAAGGAATGGAATAACTTATTTAATGAATGGGAATTATTGAGTAATGACGGTAAATTCGATACAAGAGAAGGAATCGGTATATTAGATTTTTTAGCAAGACATATTTCAGAAGGTAATAGATATTTGGTCATTGAATTAAAAAGAGAGCAATCCTCCGATGAAACTGTGGGACAAATTTTAAGGTATATGGGATGGGTAAAAACCAAGCTTGCCGGAGAAAATGGAAAAGTAGAGGGCATAATTATTTCAAGGTCCGAAGATGAAAATGTTAAATATGCATTGGTATATACAACAAATATTTCATTAAGATTTTGGAGGGTTCAAGGCAACAGATTTACCATTGTTAGCCCAGATGAAGCCCTTCTGGAATCAATTAACAAACTTACCCCTGAGGAAAAGAATAGGTTAATTGAAGAATTAAAGAAAGGGATCGAACATGAAGGCAAAAGCATTAAAAGCCAAAGTAACTAAGAGAGGGTTGATTGTTCCCAAAAGCTTGCTGGCGGAGGCTGAGGAAGTAGAAATCCGAAAAGAGAACCATCGAATTATAATATCTCCAATTAGCAAAACAGACCCCATCCTTAATCTTGGGAAAAATCCCGTGAAGTGTGGCTTGCCAGATGGCTCGGAAGATCATGACCGCTATCTCTATGGTTCCAGACCATGAGAAAGCTATTTCTGGATACCGGCTACCTCATAGCTCTGGAAGCCGCAGATGACCTTAATCACCAAGTTGCATTAGCCCACTGGCAAAACCTGAGAAGTAATTTGCCTCTTATCATTACAACATCGTATGTTTTTGATGAGGTTATTACATTTTTCAACAATCGAAATCGACATGCGAAGGCCGTTGAAATAGGGAAGCTCCTGTTGGAAAGCCCATCGGTCAAATTTATTCATATTGATGAAGATATGTTACATGAGGCATGGCGGTACTTCATTCAACATTCAGATAAATCTTTTTCTTTTACGGATTGCACTTCTTTCGTTGTTATGAAACGGCAACGAATCAGAGCGGCTCTCACCTTCGACCAGCATTTTGTGCAAGCTGGGTTTAAACGGGAACCCTGAGCCAAAATTTTTTTATAGCCTGATATTAAAAAAGATAGGCCATGGAATCAATAACGGTCTCTAAATTCAAAGCTACCTGTCTGACAGTGGTGGAAGAAGTGGCTCGGCAAAAGAAGCGGGTACTCATTACCAAACGCGGCAAGCCTATTGCCGAATTAGTCCCTTATGAAGAGGCAACGGAACCGCCTCTTAAGGACACGGTGTCTTTTGT
>VGSO01000247.1 GCA_016874945.1 Deltaproteobacteria bacterium | reverse complement strand
CCGCCATGCAGAAGCTGCAATCCCAATCCTGGCCGGGCAATGTCCGAGAACTGGAAAATTGCATAAGACGCGCCGTGTTGTTGTCTTTGGGAGACGTAATCCTGGAAGAACACCTGAAACTCGAGTGCGACCAGCAGGACCTGTCCAATGGCAGCCAGTTAATGGCAAACATCGATAAAAAGTTGGACGAGCTCATTCCTGACATCCTTCGCCTTTCCGGCGAGAAGACCCATGCCAATGTCATCGACATGGTGGAAAAGTCACTCATAGCCAAGGTCTTAAAGCAATGCGGCTACAACCAGGTAAAAGCCGCCAGGATGCTGGGGATCAGCCGCAATACGCTGCGCCATCGCATTAAAAAGTTTCAGTTCGATGTTCCCGCCGATTTTCCGGGGAATATCCCGAGAACCGAGGCAGAATAACCCCCTTTCTTTCTGGTCCGAAAAGTTTTTCGTCATCCCCGTTGCTGCTAAATCAGCACCCCTGTTCAATATCTGAGCACTCCGCCGCAGAAGCGTGTCGCCGGCCCCTGCCCTGGTTTTGAGCCCATCTCATTAGTTTTCCCCTTGCTCCTCCAGCACCAACCCTACGGCGGGATAACCGGATTGTCCGGGCCCCCTACCTTCAATTATCTTTACAATTCAATAAGTTATCCCATTAGAACTCTTAATCAAATTTGTTGGCATAACCGTTGCTAATTAAAGATTGTTATCAGTTTCACATGGATTGACCCAGGTCCAAGGACCACGCCGATGAAAAAAAGCCTCAAGACCTCACCTCGAAATTGGCGAAGCGATGAGGAAATCGCCAGGGAAGAAATCGCTCGCACCAACGCCAGGCTGCGGCATTTCAGGGGCATAGCCGCCTCTGTGATGAAGGACGCCCTAGATATCCTGAATGAAATTTGGGATTCCTGTGAAGATCCCCGGTCCCCCAAGGAGATTTTGGATGGGGTTCCTGAGCCTGTCGCCCGAACCCCGGTGGGGGGATGGGCGGAATTCTACGAGCGACTCCATCTTCTCGGGACTTACCTTGATTATGCCAGAAGGCTCTGCGAAGGTTCCATAGATCAACAAAGTTCAGAATGGAAGGGAGGTTGAGTTATGCCCGCCAAACTCAAGGTCGTCTTAGACGGCAAACAACCCGAGGACCACCAGGTTTTGTCCCCCGAAGAGTACATGGAAAGTTTCCGGAAAGTTATCGATAACCTTCTGGGAGATGCCCAGCTGACCTGGGCAGACATCTGGAACGATCTGATGGGGACCATAACCAACGGCACCATAATTCTGGCCGACGCCAATAAAGGGGCCAAACCCAAGTGTGGCTGGGCGGAATTCCTGGAAAAGCTGTGGCTTCTTAAACACTACCTCGATTACACCAGAAAGTTTGCCGCCGGAGATGCGTAGTTTGGGATCAATGCTCCGGTAACACCAAGCAAGGCCCAACCAGTATGGAGCACTCACCGGAGATGGGATCTCTCGGTACTTTAATCAAATGAGGAGATGTAAAATAAATGACAGACAACAACGATAATAATCCGTTCCGCATCGCCCAACAGCAGATCAGCGTCTGCGCCGACATCCTGGGCTTGGATGCCAGCGCCCGGGAGGTGCTCCTGCGCCCCATGCGGGAATTTCACGTCAACTTCCCGGTGCGCATGGATGACGGTAACATCAAGGTATTTGAAGGGTACCGGGTGCAGTACAACGATGCCCGGGGACCGACCAAGGGTGGCATCCGGTTTCATCCGGAGGAGACCATCGATACGGTGCGGGCCCTGGCGGCCTGGATGACCTGGAAGTGCTCCCTGTTGGATTTACCGCTGGGCGGGGGCAAGGGCGGCGTGGTCTGCAACCCCAAGGAACTGTCCCAGCCGGAACTGGAGCGCATCAGCCGGGCCTATATCAAGGCCATCGGCCAGTTTATCAGCCCGACCAAGGACATTCCGGCCCCGGACGTGTACACCAATCCGCAGATCATGGCCTGGATGGTGGATGAGTATTCCGCCATCGTCGGCAACAACCAGTTCGGGGTGATTACCGGCAAACCCTTGCCCCTGGGCGGCTCGCCCGGACGGGCGGACGCTACGGCCAGGGGCGGCATGTTCACCCTGCGGGAGGCTGCTCGGGAGATCGGCCTGGATCTGGGCAAGGCCACCATGGCCATCCAGGGGTACGGCAATGCCGGTTGCTATGCCGCCTCCCTGGCAAGATCAATGTTTGGCAGTAAAATTGTGGCCGTCTGCGATTCCCGGGGAGCGGTGGGCTGCAAAGACGGCATCTGCGTTGACACCCTCACCAAGCACAAGCAGGACACCCTTTCGGTGGCCAATTGTAAGGGCACTGAAAACGTGAACGAGCAATCCCTTATGGAGATGGACGTGGACGTCCTGGTGCTGGCCGCCCTGGAGGGGGTGCTCACCGGGAAGAACGCCGACCGGGTGAAGGCCAAGATCTTGGTGGAGTTGGCCAACGGCCCCACCACTCCCGAGGCGGACGACATCCTTTACCGGAAAGGCATTCACGTTATTCCGGATTTTCTGTGCAACGCCGGCGGCGTAACGGTTTCCTACTTCGAGATGGTGCAGAACGCCTACATGTACTATTGGGACGAGAAAGAAGTGCACGAGAAGCTGGACACCAGGATGACCAGGGCCTATCATGAGGTATTGGAGACCTCTAAAAGATTCAAGATCAACATGCGCCAGGCCGCTTATGTGGTGGCCGTGGAGCGGGTCGTGGAAGCGATGAAACTGCGGGGCTGGATCTAACCCCGGCAGAAGACCAGGGCTGTAGTCCTCGCCTCCGTCCGGTCCCTTGGAACCAGCCGGACAGGCGAGGACTATGGCCCTTATCTCAGGCCCTTTTCCGCCACGGGGGTCCTGCACGTGGACATCATCCACGACAAAGATAAAGATAAAGATAAAAAGGAACAAAAAAGATCTTGTGATGCTGCCATCCCAGGCGATAAGCAGCGGCATACCGGCATTGGACGATATACTGAAAGGGCTTCGCCTGGGGGACAACGTCGTCTGGCTGGTCGATGGACTGCATAACTACCTGAAGGTGGCGCTTCCCTTTGTCAGGCAAGCCCTGCAAGACCGCCGCACCGTCATCTACGTGCGCTTCGCCCCGCATTACTGCATTCTGGAACCGCTTTCCGGCTACCTGACCACAGAAATTGACCCGCGACCGGGTTTTGATTCCTTCAGTGCCCAGCTAAACAAGATCATCGAAGAGCAAGGCAAAGGGGTCTTCTATGTCTTTGACAACCTTTCCGCGCTGGTCGCCGACTGGGCTACTGACGAACTCCTGGCGAACTTCTTCCAGCTTACCTGTCCCTATCTCCGGGAACAGGATACGGTGGCATATTTTGCCCTGACCCGGGGACAACACTCTCATAGCGCCGTGGCCCGCATCAGGGATACCACCCAGGTGCTGATCGATCTTTATCATGTCAGAAACCAGCTTTATATCCATCCCCTAAAGGTTTGGGATCGATACTCCTCGCAGATGTTTTTGCCGCATCTGTTCTCAGACGGACTCCTGGCCCCGGTGTTCATGAGCGGGGAGGCGTCCGCCATCTCCCAGACCGCCAGCCAGCGCCCGCTCAAAGTCAAGGCCGACTCGATAGCTCCCTGGGATAGCGTCTACCGCAAACTCGCCCAATACGATGAGGAGGAGCTGAGGTTGTTGGAGAGTACGCCCGAGATTCAGGCTCTCAAACAAGAACTATCCCAGATGATTATCGGCGGTCATCCGGAGTTTAAGCGCCTGGCGGATAAGTATCTGACTCTCAATGATCTTTTAAGCATCAGGAATCGCTTGATCGGTTCCGGGCGCATCGGCGGCAAGGCGGCCGGTATGCTCTTCGCCCGCAGAATCCTCCTGAATGATCCCGCGAAGATGGACTATTCCAAGGTACTAGAAGAGCACGACTCCTTTTTCATCGGCTCAGATGTATTTTTCACCTTTCTGGTCAATAACGACTTGTTCCGCTTGCGTCTGCGTTTGACCAGAAATTCCCAGATTTCGCCGGAAGAATTCGAAAAGGTCGAGGAGCGTTTTTTGGCAGGCAGGTTCCCCCAAGAGATCATGGAGCAATTCAAGGATCTGCTCGATTACTTCGGCCAGGCCCCCATCATCGTGAGATCCAGCAGCCTGCTGGAAGACGGGTTCGGGAATTCCTTTGCCGGTAAATACCGGAGCGAATTCTGCGCCAACCAGGGTGGCCCCGATGAACGGATGGCATCTTTTCTCCGGGCAGTGAAACTGGTCTATGCCAGCGCCGTAAATCCCGATGCCCTGTCTTATCGGCGCCAGCGCGGCCTGGGGGAATCGGATGAACAAATGGCCATCCTGGTGCAGCGCGTCTCCGGAATGCGCTATAAAAACTACTTTTTTCCTCCTCTGGCGGGCGTGGCCTTTTCACATAATCTTTACCGCTGGACCGATCGCATAGACCCAAACCAGGGAATCATTCGACTGGTCTTCGGGCTGGGAACTCGAGCCGTCAACCGCGTGGGAAGCGATTATCCCAGGATGATTGCCGTCAGCCACCCCCACCTGCGCCCTGAGGTGGGCTTCAAGATAGCCGCCTACTCCCAGCGCAAACTGGACCTCCTGGATCTCTCGGAAAATGACTTTGCCAGCCTGCCGGTGGCCAAG
>VGSO01000246.1 GCA_016874945.1 Deltaproteobacteria bacterium | reverse complement strand
CGCCCTTTGAGGTGGCCTCCAAGGCCGACCTCTACATGACCTTCAAGGCCTACCAGGCGTTTTTTAATGCCAGGGAATAGGGGTCAGTTTAGGTTTCAGGTTTCAGGTTTCAGGTTTCAGGGAATAGGGAACAGTGGTTAGCGCTGGAGATCAAATATCTGCGTCGATCCGCGTGCATCGGCGGGTAAAATTAAACCGCGGATGCACCCAGATAAACACCGATACGAAAACTGCTTGCAAACCTCAACCCAATATGTTTTGCTAGACGGTACTGTTAATCTGAAGCTACCTATGCTCCGCCCCGGCCTTGGCTAAATCAAGGGATGAACCTTAGAAATTCCCTCCTTGAGGAAAGGGTCAGGCAATGAGCATTTTTTTCACCGAAAACCGAAAACCGAAAACCGGCATTAATATGGGCAAATTTTTCTCCCGCTTCAAAACCGCGCCTCCGGACGCCGCGGTCTCCTCCTGGAGCAATCTCTCGCAATTTTACAGCCTGCTGATTTTTTTGATCGCCGTGCCTTTTGTCCTCATCGTGGCCCTGGTGTGGCTCACCGGCATCCTGGGCTTCAGCGCCTGGATCCTGGCCGGCTTTTTGGGGCTGTGCGCCTGGATCGCTTACCGGGTCCATCGCCGCTGGGGCGACCTCAAGGCCAAGATGGCGGCACAGGGGAGCGAATTCCAGGACCTGATGCGGGATGCCGCCAAAAACGGCAAAAACATGGAAATTTCATTGCTCAACGGGCTCTTCACCGTGCGCTACCATGGCGCCCAGGGATTCCCCCAGGCCCTGCCGGGCCGGGCCCAGCCTCTGGCCCTGGAAGGGCCGGTGGTGATGGACGCCGCCGACGCGGACTATGCCGCCGGCTGGCTCCCCCCGGACCGCCTGCGGGAAGAACTGGAGGAATTTGTCCGCCTCCGGGACTCCGGAATTATTAGCCCCGAAGAATTCGACCGCATCAAGGCCGGGTTGTTGCAGCGCCTTTCGGCCTAACTTTTTCCTCATACCACGCAAAGACGCCAAGGCGTCAAGGATTAAAAAACAAGAGGGGCACGGCAATGGAATAGCCGCGCCCCTCTTTCTTAGCGTCTTGCCGTCTTGGCGTGAGGTTTATTTACCTTGCCTTCCCAATTTACTTCACTTCTTCGGGACGCAGCTCTTCGGTCCCTAAGGCAAAGGCCGGGCCGGTGTTAAGAGAAGAGCCTTCCCAAAAATCCCGGCGGCAGCGGTAATACAAATGGAGCCGCCCCAGACCCTGGACCAGATTCCTTAGGGGCTCGTCTCCCAGATCATCCAGACAAAACTGCAACAGGGCCAGAAAGGCTCCCGGGAGATAAAGCTCCTCTTTTCCCAGGCTGCCTCGAAAATCCAGCCGGCATTGATCGCCCTGGAGCTGGTAAAACTCCGCTTGGTAGGTCCGCACCGCGGGAGCCATGGGAGGCTCGGTGCAATACTGCAATTGTCCCAGGGGCAAGCGAAGCCGCCGGGCTGGCTCTTCCCCAGGGACCGTCAAGCGCTGGCGCACCTGTTCCACAAACTCCATTAGTTGACGGGCCACCTGGACCTTGTTCAATTCCGCCAGTTCGTAAAGGACTTGGGCGTAGAGATGGACCACCAGGGGAATGGCGTCATTTTGAGGGTCCTGGGAGCGGTGCCACAGGATGGACGGATATACCAGGTCGTTGGCGTAAAAGTCAATCCGGGCGGTGGCTTTGTGCAGGCCCCGGTCCCGGCGGAATCGATCCAGTAGCTTTTTAATCATGAGTATCCAGCAGGATATCTGGTTGCTTAAGGGAAGGCGAGGTCGAGAAAGAAAGAATGATTCCCGCCCCTCAAACCGACCCTGATAGAAGTCGCTGAAATACTTAAACAAGCGTACATTACCCAAAGGCGTCAAGAAAGTCAACGGTTTCTCATGCCTGACTCCTGGGAAGAAGAAAAAATATGGTTTACTTCCGACTTAGATTAATTTAGAAATAGTTGATGATATTGCATCTTTGAAGGCCGACAACCAACTCGGGCCGGGATGCGCCTAACTATTTGAAGAAAGGCGCATCTTCCCGGAAAGACACCCAGCCCCGGCCTGACGCCGGGGTTGCTGGTTCCGGGTTGGCGGGACGATGCGGCGAAATTTTTAGGTTCCCATGAGCATGAACGAAGCGGATTATTATCATATCCTGGGCATCTCTCCGGAAGCCCCGTGGGTGGAAATCCGCCGGCGCTACCGGGTTTTGGCCCGAAAATACCACCCGGACCGGAATCCCAATGATCCGGAGGCCGCGACCCGTTTCCGCCAGGTGGCGGAGGCTTATGAGGCCATCCAGGAAATCAAGGCCCGGATCCGCCGACGTCCTCGACCCGAAGCTCAAAATTACCGGCGTCCCCGGGCCTTCGATCAAGGCCAGTTTTTTGAAGAAATATTCGGCATACCGAGCAACGGCGCTTCCCTGGAGGATGCTCCGGGGGCGGACTTCCGCTATGACTTGCAAATCCCCTTTGTGGCGGCTATCCAGGGAATGGAGACGGACATCGCAGTATTTCGCACCTGTCATTGCCCCCACTGCCGCAGCACCGGTCAGACCCCGGGGGCCGGCTACCGGACCTGCCCTGACTGCCAGGGCCGGGGCCGCTTGTTGGGAGGACCGGGAATGCTTCGTTTCGGTCCCATATGCCAAAGTTGCCGGGGCCGGGGAAAGAGGGCAATTCAGGTCTGCTCCCGCTGCCACGGCCGGGGGTCTTGGGGAGAAACCCGGCATTACCACCTCTCCATTCCTCCCGGCACCCAGGACGGTGCCCGGGTGCGCATCACCGGCGAGGGGGGCCAAGGTTTTCAGAACGGCCCTCCGGGGAACCTGGAGGTGGTCATCCACGTCCAGCCCCACCATTTCTTCAGCCGGGTGGGAGACGATCTTTACTGCCGGGTGGAGGTCTCTTTTGTCCAGGCGGCCCTGGGGGGTCCTATCCAGGTGCCCACCCTAAACGGCTTCTTCATTTTTGACTTGCCCCGGGGCACCCAGAACGGCCGGGTTTTCCGGTTTCCCGGGGCCGGCGCCCATGAGGGGGATCAGGTGATGGAAGTGGTGGTCACCACCCCTCAATCCTTTAATCCCCGGCAGGCGGAGATTCTCCAGGAAATGTTGGCCCTGGAGCAAGAGAATCTTTTTTGAGTCGGTCATGACGGAATTTACCCATTTAGACCAGGAGGGGCGGCTGCGCATGGTGGAAGTGGGGGACAAACCCGAAACTCTGCGTACCGCGGTGGCCTCCTGCCGGGTGGTGGTGGGACCCAAGGTCTTCCCCCGCCTCCTGGAGGGAACTCTTCCCAAGGGCGACGTCTGGGCCGCAGCCCGCCTGGCCGGGATCATGGCCGCCAAAAATACCGCGCAACTTATCCCTTTGTGCCACTCCTTGCCCCTCACCGGCATTGACGTCGAGTTCATCCCCCATCCCCAGGATTTTGCCGTGACTATCCGGACCCGGGTGCGGACTTACGCCCGGACCGGGGTGGAAATGGAGGCTTTGACCGCCGCCGCGGTGGCCGCTTTGACCATTTATGACATGTGCAAGGCCGTGGACCGGGGTCTGGTTATCCAAGATTTGCTGTTGTTGGAAAAAAGCGGGGGCATCCGGGGCGATTACCGCCGGGAGGGCGCCCCGCAGGATGTGGCAAGACCAACGGGGCAGTCAGGAGTAAGATGATGGAACCGGAACGTCTGGAATTTTTCCGCAACCTCTTGCATGAAAGGTTGCAAGAGATCTTGGGGGAGGCCGATAAAACCCGAACCGATATGACCGGCACTGGAGCCGCCGCGTTTCCGGATCCCGCGGACCGGGCCACCCTGGAAACGGATCGCAACTTCACCCTGCGCATCCGGGACCGGGAGCGAAGGCTGATCGCCAAGATCCGGGAGGCCCTGGAACGCATCGATGACGGGTCTTACGGCATCTGTGACATCTGTGGCGGCGAAATTGCCGAAAAGCGTCTCATCGCCCGGCCGGTGACCACCATGTGCATTGCCTGCAAATCCAGCCAAGAGGCCCTGGAGCGGGGCCGGGGCGTTTGAAGATCAGTTTTCGGTTTTCGGTTAAGAAGGAAAAGAAAGTTTATGAGGCTAAGCCGACATAATCCTGAATTTCTGCACGCCAAAGATCAAATGAAGCTTGCGCCCCCCTGCCCGGATTGACCCCTCTCTTATACGGTTTTCGGTTTTCGGTAAAGATAATTACGGATTATTAATAAATTATACCAAGGTGCATTCAAAGGGCTATTGTCGTAGAGGCGCAATTTATTGCGCCCGTAGAGGCGAGCGCGATAAATCACGCCCCTACAATTCGCCGTTTGGTTGCGACTTGGTATTACAGATTAAGTTTGTTGCACTTGAAAGAGAAAATGGTATTACAGCATTTCCCTGTCAATTACGAAAAATTATATTTAAAAAATTGATTTTGCATCCAGTTTCATGCTATCCAGCACCTAACTGCTAAAGTTACCGGGGCCGTCGTCCTCCTGTTCGCCACAGACTTCAGCCTGCCCTTGCGCAATCTGGAGAGGTTTTGCCACCATTTGATTACGAATTGAGACCTCTGCGAAAAGCCTTTTTGTCATCCTGAGCGAAGCGAAGGATCTCGTATTTACTCGTAATTATGAGATTCTTCGGTCGCTTCGCTCCCTCAGAATGACAGTTGAGAGGACTTTCGCAGAG
>VGSO01000245.1 GCA_016874945.1 Deltaproteobacteria bacterium | reverse complement strand
CCCGGCCGGCATGGTCAGTGATGGTGGAGGCATAGACCACCACGGGAATTTCTTGGCCCTGGCGGTCCCGCACCACCCGGCGCCAGCCGGAGACCGGATTTTGATGATCCATGACCTGGCGCAAGACGCAATCGCCGGTGTCGCACTGCACCGTGTTGAGCATCTGGCCGCACTTCATCCGCCCCACCACTTCCTGCCGGGTGTACCCGGTGAGTTCGGCCATGCGATCATTCATGTGGGTGACTATGAGGTCCGGGTTCACCATGAAAAAAGGAGTGGGGAAATTCTCCAGGAGGCTGGACAGGGTGGCGGTCTGAAGCTGCACCAGAGGATGGGCCAGCAGGTCTGCGGCCAGGTCGCGCAAAACGATGAAGCACCCCTCCGGCTCTTTTTCGTCCCCCTTAATGGGGGTGACAGTGGCCGTCAGGTTGAGGTCCACGCCCCGTCGGTTCGTCAGGACTATGGGGAACCGATGCAGTATTTCGCCCTCTCCCAGGCACCGCTCTTTATCTTCCCAGCTTTCTCCGGTTGGCAGGATACAGATAGGACAGGGGGCTCCCGGGCGCATCGCCAGGAGCTGCCGGGCGGCGGGATTGAGAAAGACCACCTCCCGGTGGCGGTTGGTCACCAGCACCGGGTCGGGAAAGTCCTCCAGCACCGGGGCCAACAGCCTGGAGGCCGCGGCCGCCAGGGCGGGCAGCGACCCGGTGAAAATATTGGTCTTGGGGGCTCCGGGTGTCATGGCTTCTTCCTACTAAATTTTCGGCTTTTGGTTCTCTGCATAAAGCCCTGGTTATATTTTACTCTTTTTTAGGCCATATCACCGAAAACCTTCTTTTAAGACTGCTCCTCAAAGGTTTTCCCCAGGACTTGAAGGGCCTTGAGCAACTCCTCTTCCCTGACCATGGCGGTGATGGAAGAAACCGCGCAGCTCAGGGCCAACAATGACACTTTAGCCCGGTCCAGGGCCTGCACCAGGGTGTCGGCGATGCCGAAGCGGTCCCCGAAGTGGGGACCGTGAAGAAATACCGCGGCCACCGGACTGTGGCGCCGGATGGCGATGGCCGGGATGTGTAATTTTAATATGTCTTGCACTTCATCGCCGCAATCCGTGGATAAACTGAAAGAAAGGGTGAATTTTTTCCCCGGCCCGGGCACCGCGGCCAGAAAGGGAATGGCCCGGTTCGGCTTTCCCAGGGCGATGAGAGCCTGGGCGAAGTCTTCCAGGGCCTGGGAGGAGGGGACGCTCAGATCCCAGAGGTCCAGACCCGCCTGGTGGACGATATAATAAACCCGGATAATTTTTTCCTGATAGCTGGCGATCACTTCCCGGACGAATTCCTGGGGAGGGTGCACCACCGCGTGGAATTCCGCGGGCGTCCGGTAAGACGGAAATTCGAAGTGCTCGAACAAGACCTCCAGGGCCCGGTTCTTCGCGGCCTGAGACAGGACCGCGCAGATGGCGGAAGGAGAGCTGGCCAGCGCCCGGATCATGACCTTGGCCTGGGCCAGACTGCGGATGAAATTCCCCTTGATGTCAGAGCGTTTGTCGTGGGGGTAAAGGGAGAGGATGCAGGCGCCCGGGTAAGGGCGCACGGCGCCTTTGCGTATCCGGGCTTTCAGCAGGGAATAGCTGTCCGCGGCCGCGCCCCGGTCGGTGCACAAGACCGTGACACTGTCCAGGATTTCGTCGCCCACCACATGGGTCAGCAGGGTGAGATTAATTTTTTGTCGGGCCAGGGGCGCGGATATGGCCGAACCCAGCCGGTGATTGCCGGGCCGGAAGGAGGAGGCCAGGCAGGCGCCGCCTTCCACCAATTTGATCCCGCCAACTCGGATCCTGTCGATGGCCGTCTCCCACAGTCACCTTACGCTCAGGTTTTAAGTGGCACATCGCGGCCTAAAGGCCGCAACCAAACTAACAAATGACCTAATTACTTTAATTAAATCAAGGTGTTACAGACAAAATCTTCGCGAAAAAACCAGAAACTCGGATTCAGTAGCACAGGCCTCCGGCCGGTGGTCAAGCCCCGGAGGTTCATGAACCTAGCCACAGGCTGGAAGCCTGTACCACGGATGACATGGTTTTTTATTTGCCCGTTCGGCAGTGGGCCGCGATTTTTTCAAGGTCTTAATTTTGGCCTGGGCGGGCACGGAGGCCCGCCCCCCCATTTTTCTTATGGAAGCAGGCCATGTCCGGCGGCTGTAGGTATTTCACCGAACCGGCTTCCCATTGATACTGAACAGGGAAAACCGTCAACCGGAAACCCTACAGCAGCCTTTCCACCGCCTCCACCAGGGTCTTGGCGTCCACCGGCTTGGGGAGAAAATCCTCCGCTTCCGTGGTCATTCCCTCGTAATGGGTGTAGGTGGTGGTGGGCACCGCGTCGCCCACCGCGGTCAAGAGCACCACCGGGATATCCCTGGTAGCCGGGTTGGCTTTCAATTCCCGGCACAGGGTATAACCATCCTTGCGGGGCATCATTACGTCCAGCACCAAGACGTCGGGGCGGCGCTTCTGGATGGCTGCTTCCCCCTCGATGCCGTCGTAGGCCTTGCCCACTTCATATCCCTTGCTCTCCAGGAGCATGGAGACAGTTTCCACCAGATCCGGATCGTCATCGACGATGAGCACATATTTTTTAGCCATGGGTTCCTCTCCTTTCTATTATGGGGTGACGGGAAAAAATTATAGTCCCCCATAACATCTAGACCATTATATGCCCGTTCCGCTCAGATTCAACCTTATTATTCACCGCTAATTGGGCCTGGGAAATAAACCCGCAGCTTTCACTATCTCCGGGACTTTCTCTTCCCATTCGATGGCCATGATGTGGAACCCTTTGATGCCCGGGATTTCCTTAATTTCCTGAATTTGCTCGATGGCCAGCTTGATGCCTTCTTCGGCCTGCTTCTCCTTGGGCACCCCGCCGATGCGCTTGACCACCTCATCGGGGACGTCGATGCCCGGCACCCGTTTTTGCATGTATCTGGCCATACCCACGTTTTTCATGGGGGTGATGCCGGCCAGGACTGCCACTTTTTCGTGCAGTCCCCGGTCCACCATGATTTTCATGAACTCCTTGAAGGTGTTCATGTTGTAAATGCACTGAGTCTGGGTGAACTGCACCCCCGCGGCCGCTTTTTTGGCCAGGCGGGCCACCCGGAGGGCCACGTTGGGCCCGGCAAAAGGATTGCAGGCGGCGCCGATGAACATCTGGGGCCGCACCTGGAACTCATGGCCTCCCAGGAGGCGGCCTTCGTCCCGCATCATCTTCACCGTGGCGATAAGCTGCACCGAGTCCAGGTCAAAGACGTTGGCTGCATTGGCATGGTCGCCGAAATGCTGGTGGTCGCCGGTGAGGCAAAGAATATTATTGATGCCGAAGGACGCGGCCCCCAGGATGTCGCTCTGCAGGGCGATGCGGTTCCGGTCCCGGGTCACCATCTGCAGCACCGGCTCCAGGCCCATCTGCTTGATGCGGATACAGCACGCCAGGCTGCACACCCGGCACACCGAGGTCTGGTTGTCGGTGACGTTGATGCCGTCCACGTAGTCGGCGATCAATTTGGCTTTATGCTCGATGACCAAGCCGTCGGCGCTGCGGGGCGGCCCCACTTCGGAAGTCACGGCAAGGTGGCCGGCGGCCAGGATTTTCTGGATTTTGCTGGGAGTCTCAGTGCTCATACCCGTAAATCCTCTCTCAAAATCTTGCGAACCCCGCCGTCCCGGCTGGTGGTCCAGTCTTTGGGAGTCACCGGCTTCTCAAACCGGTCCAGTTGCCCCAGGGTTTTCAACCGTTCATAGATCAACTCCCAACCGCAAGGGATATCGGGAGCGACCTCGCACTTGCCGGCTTCGGAGCCGCCGCAGGGGCCGTTGAGCATCCGCTTGGAGCAGCGGGCGATGGGGCAGACCCCGCCCGTTTCCGCCAGGATGCACTGTCCGCAGCCCTGGCAGCGCTCGACGTACCAGCCCCGCTCTTCCGTGGCCCCCATGAAGGAGGTGTTCACCCCGGGGAAGACCACCTTTTTGGTGTACATATCCGCCACGAATTGGGCCCCGACGCCGCAGGCCAGAGAAACCACCGCGTCGTAGCCGTCGATGGAATCCCGCAGTTGGGCCAGGTATTCCTTGTCGCACTGGCGGGTGAGGCTGGTCTCCTCAATCTGCTTGGACGTCCCCGCCTGGGTGAAATACAGGCGCAAGGCCGCGGCCAGCACCTTTACCTCTTTTAAGCCGCCGGCTTCGCACACCGTGACGCAGCCGTCGCAGCCGGCAATGAGCAGCTTGTTAAAATCCTGCACCATGCCGATGATTTCTTCGATGGGTTTTCCCACTGCCCTGATCATGCTGTCACCTCCCCCGCGGCCCCGGTGGCTGTGGCCCCGGGCCAGACGATTAATCCTTTGGCGATTCTAATGGGGCTGGGGCCCAGGGCCAGGATCCGGGCAGTCATCTCTTTGGCGATTTCGGCAAACCTGCCGCCCTGGCCGGCAGAGAGGTTATACATCTCCACCCGGTCTCCCCCCAGGCCCACTTTATCCAGAATTTCCTTGACCCGCTTGACCCGCTTTTTGGCGTGCAAATTGCCCTCCCGGAAGTGACAATCCCCTTCCAGGCAGCCGGCCACAAAGACCCCGTCCGCGCCTTCCTCGAAGGCCATGAGCAGGTGGATGATGTCCACCTTGCCGGTGCATGGCACCTGGATGATGCGGATGTCCGGGGGATACTGCAGTCTCATCGAACCTGCCAGGTCCGCCGCGGAATACGCTC
>VGSO01000244.1 GCA_016874945.1 Deltaproteobacteria bacterium | reverse complement strand
TTTGAACCATTCTCCTGCTCCAGATACGCGGCCGCCAGGCCGAAACAGCCGGTGAGCATCATATCCCCGAAGGGCGCGGCAAAGACGCCGGGCCAGCCCCGGGCTAGGCGCCGCCGGGGACCGGTAATAACCGTGAAGGGAAAGGATTGGACCGGGGAATGATCCGGCCCGTAGGCGCAGCCATGGCCGTGGCCGGCAAAGACCTCCTCGTGGGTCAGCTCCCCGGACTGGAACCGGGCCAGGTGGGAAAAGAGCCGGTCCGGGGTGAGCAGCCCGGTATGGTGCTCATAAATCCCCCACAGGCGCTCCTTCTGGACCAGGACCGCAAAGGTGTGGGCATTGCCCAGGTTTACCACCATAACGCCTTCCCCCTGGCGCTCCTGGGCCTGGGGCTCCAGGAGCGCCCCCCGGACCCCCGCGGCGCAGGTGTCCATGAGCAGCGCCCCCGGCAGGGTTTCCGCCACGGCCTGCATCCGGGTGAGATAAGCCGGGGGTTGGCGGTAGGTCAGCTCCGCCAGTCGCCCCCCCTGATGAAGAAACGCCTTCCAGTGTTGAAAACGGAAGAGCCGGTTGCTCCCCTGGGGGAAAAAACCATGATCCTGAACGGCCACGGCAAAATGTTGGGGAAAAGGAACCTCCCACTCTGCCAGGAGACGCTTTAGTCCCTCCAGGTCCACGTCTCCCAGGGTAATGGTGACGGCCTGGGGCGGCGGCGCGTCCGTGAGAATGACTCCCCACTCTTTAACCAAGTCCAGGCGGTCGCTGAAGGTGTAAGCCGCCTGGGGCGCGGCATAAACCGGCAGTCCCTGGGCCAGATGGCGCCTAACCACCTGAGTCACCGGGCCCCCGCCCATGACCCGCCCGTTTAAAAACACCGGCTGTCCCTGGGCCGTAACCCGCATGATGCGCCGGGCCAGAACCTGGGTGGGCGCGGGAAGCACCATTTTCACTGCATTTTCCATGGGCTGGCCCGGCTCCCAGATGAGCAGGTCCTGGGTGCCGCCGCCCACGTCCAGGGCCAGAAGCGCGCCGTTAATCATGATTATCCTTCCATTGCGCGGCCGTATCCAGGACCAGCCGGGCGGCCTGGTCCCGGGCCTGGCGGAACCGGGCCGAGCGGTATCCGGGACGCCAGGTGAAGTCGGCCAACTCATCGGAGACCGCCAACAACCCGGCCACTGCTGCTCCCCGGAAACGCGCCGCCGCAAAAAGGGCCGCCATTTCCAGGTCCACTCCCAGGACCCCCTGGGACTGATAATGGCGCACCAGTTCCACCGTTTCACGGTAAAAGGCGTCCGTGGTCCAGATATTGCCTGAGTGCCAGAGAACCGGAGCGGCGCATAGTCTTTGGTGGAGCAGGTCATAAAGGCCGGGGTCAGGAGCGGGATCCGGAGCCTGAGGATTATAATGGCGCGAAGTGCCATCCCCGGCCCGGGCCCCGGTGGGCAGGATCAGATGGCCGACTTTCACCTGGGGCTGCAACGACCCGCACCATCCCAAAGCCAGGATGGCCCGGGCCCCCAAGGCGATAAGCTTCTCCAGCACCAGCACCGCATACGGCGCGCCCACCGCGGGAGCCGCGATGGTCAGGGGCCGGTCCCGCCACCGGCCTTCCCGGAGGGCGCAGTCCCAGACATAGCGGGGCGCGCCGGCCTGGGTTTGACGGATTAAGAAATGGTAGTCCGGCCGGGCGAAGGTCATGACCACCCGGGAAGACACCGGCGCCTCCCACGGTTCCCGGGCCGGTTCAATGATGGCCTTTTCCAGGGTTTTCGGTTTTAGGTTTTCGGTTTTCGGCATCTCTAAGGTGCGTTTTACGCATCAAAAGGCGATGTGGAAATTATACGGTTTTCGGTAAAGATAATTACGGATTATCAATAAGTTACAGATTAAGTTTGTTGCACTTGAAAGAGAAAATGGTATTAGACCCAGAGGCGCACAGATTAACACAGATAAAATCAGCTTAATATCCGTGTCCATCTGTGTTCATCTGTGGTTAACAATCAATCTATTACTCAGGTCACGTAATTGTTCTCATTTCGCCAAATCAGTTACTTGATATTTTAGTGATGAGGACTGAGGACTGAGTCTTCGCCATCTCTATCTTAAATTACTCAGTCCTCAGTCCTCATCACTCAGTCCTGCCTTGGATAATGGGAACAATTAATCGCTCCGAGTAATATGTGGGCCATTCTCCCCTAAGCGGAATTTCGGGAAGCCCGCACCTTCCAGACGAAATAGGCCGCCGCGGCCAGCAGTCCGGCCACCACGAAGTAATCCAAAATATGGGTGTACTGCTGAATGAGGCGCCAGTTTTCCTGGAGGCGCACCCCGCAGTATACCAGGAACATGTTCCACATGGTGGCCCCCACCAGGGTATAGATGATGAAAGGCAAGAGCGACATGCGGGCCAGCCCCGCGGGAATGGAGATGAGATGGCGCACCACCGGGATGAAGCGGGAAATAAAAATGGTCTTGCCGCCGTGGCGCTCAAAAAACTTCTTGGTCCACTCCAGGTGATGCGGGTTGAGCAGCAGATACCGGCCATAGCGCAGCACCACCGGCTCTCCCAGCATCCCCATGCCGTAGGACAGCAGGGACCCCGCGATGGACCCCAGGCTGCTGGCGATCAGAACCCACCAGACGTCGAAGTGGCCGGTGAAAATGAGAAACCCGGCAAAGGGCATGACCAGCTCGCTGGGAACGGGCGCGATCATGCTCTCCAGGGTCATGAGGAAAAAAACGCCATAATAGCTGCAGGTGTGAATGAGCTGGGTGTTGTAGTAGCACAGAGTTTCCGTGAGTCCCATAGAGGTTATACCGGTTTTCCTTTCATTTCATCATGATAAGTTCAAGGTTCAAGGTTCAAAGTTCAAAGTTTAGGGGGTTAAGGTATTTTCTCGTTCCCAAGCTCCTGCTTGGGAACGCAAATTTTGGCCGAAGCTCCTGCTTCGGCACATGGGTGGTGGATCACGTCCTTGAATTGATGAAATCGCCTGTTTAGTTTTTAACTTTGAACCTTGAACTTATTTTATTTCTCGTTCCAAGATCTCCTGCTCCACCTTGGCCTGGAGAGCCGTCAGCCCCGGACTCCAGGTCACCGGATAAGCGGGCGGGTCCTGGATGGCTTTGTAAGGTTCGGGAAGCAGGCCAAACTGGGAGATAAAATAATCCCGGCTTTCCTTGAGGGTGGGGAGGGGTCCAAGGATGCGGCCCTGTTCCATGACTTTGTTGAGCAGCGGCGCGCCTCCGGGGACTGCCTCTTCCCGGAGGGCGATGACGTCCCGGTGCAGGCGCCCTTGTTCGTCATAAAAGCGGTGCACCTGCTTCTTATCCACCAGGGTGACCTTGCCGGTGGAGAGCTTCATCACCGGCCGGGCGCCGTATTTCACCAGCTTGTAGGCGCAGTCGAAATAAGGCGCGTCCGCGGAGACCCCCATCTTGGTGCCCACCGCGAAGGTGTCCACCCGGCCCCCGGCGTCCAGGACCCGGGCCATCTTAAATTCATCGAAGCCGCCGCTGGCCAGGATCTTGACGTATGTCAGACCGGCGTCGTCCAGGACTTTCCGCACCTCCTGGCTGATGGCGGCGATGTCGCCGCTGTCCAGGCGCACATACTGCAGGCGCTTCCCCCGGGCCTCCATTTCCTTGGCCACCCTGACCGCGTGCCGCGCCCCGCGGATATCGTCATAGGTGTCGATGAGAAGGATGGTTTTGTCCGGGAAGACCTGGGCAAACAGCCGGAACGCCTCGATTTCCCTGGGAAAGCTGGTGATATAAGAATGGGCCATGGTCCCGAAAGTGGAAATCCCGTAAAGCTTCCCCGCCAGGACGTTGCTGGTTCCCAAAAAGCCCGCCAGGTAGCTGGCCCGGGCCGCTTTCAGGCCCGCGTCGGTCCCCTGGCAGCGCCGCAAGCCGAAATCAATCAAGGGCCGCCCCCGGGCCACGTGAAAGGACCGGGCCGCCTTGCTGGCAATCAGGGTCTGGAGGCTCACCGCGTTGATGATGAAGGTCTCCGCCAACTGGGCCTCGATAACCGGTCCGCTCACTTCCAGCACCGGTTCGTCCTTGAAAAAGATGCTCCCTTCGGGCAGGGCGTTGACTTCCCCGGTGAAGCGCACGGATTTCAGGTAATCCAGGAATTTCCTCTGAAAGAGGCGGGTGGACTCCAGATAGGCCAGGTCGTCTTCCACGAAGCGCAGGGTGGCAAGATAATTCAGGGCCTCCTCCAGCCCCCCGGCCACGAAAAAGCCCCGGTTAGGGGGGTACTTGCGGATGAAGAAGCTGAAGGTGGCCTCCTCCGCCATCCCCGCCTCAAAATAGCAGGCGGCCATGGTCAGTTGATAAAGGTCCGTCAGCAGGGCGAAACGCTCACCCAAAGGGCGATCCATGGAAAACCTCGAATTGAAATGCCTCAATTTTACCATCCGCGGTTACCGGCGTCCATCCGCGGTTAAATAAAACCGCGCCCATAACGCCGACCCCCGCTGGTTTATCCCCGGGAATAGACATCCGCGGCCAAATCCAGCCGCTCCCCGGCCTGAAGCTGGAAGTATCCCGCGGCGGCCACCATGGCCGCGTTGTCGGTGCACAGGTTCAAGGGCGGCAGAAAAAGTTCCGCGCCCCCGGACCCGGCCCGCTCCTGCAAGACCTGGCGCAGCCGCCCGTTGGCCGCCACCCCGCCGCACACCACCAGCCGGGTGCAGCCGGTGGCCTCCAACGCCAGCCAGGCCCGATTGGTGAGCGACTCCACCACCGCCTCCTGAAAAGACGCGGCCAGGT
>VGSO01000243.1 GCA_016874945.1 Deltaproteobacteria bacterium | reverse complement strand
AGAGCCTCTTGCAAAATTCATTTTGAGGCTGCGATTTTCCCAATGTTGCTTAACGAAATATCCGGTAGCACAGGCTTTCCAGCCTGTGCCGGCGCAGGCTGAAGCCTGCGGCTACATAATTTTGCAAGAGGCTCAGTAATCAGTAATCAGTAACCAGTAACCAGTGATCAGTGATCAGTGATCACTGATCACTGGTCAGTTATAATCCGTTGTTAAGGTAATAGCCGATAACCATTGGTGAAAATAGCTAAAAGCTGAGAGCTTTTACTGATTACTGATTACTTTCCTTTTAGCTGAAAGCTGGAAGCTGACGGCTGACAGCTAAAAAGACATAATTTCCTTTTCCTTGTCCGCGGCCTGGGCGTCCACCTTTTTGATGTATTCGTCGGTGAGCTTCTGGACCTCTTCCTGGCCCCGGTGGGCGTCGTCCTCGGACAGGAGCTTTTCCTTTTTCATTTCCTTCAAGTCTTCGTTGGCGTCCCGGCGGAGGTTGCGCAGGGCCACCTTGGCCTCTTCCCCCATCTTTTTCACCAACTTTACCAGCTCTTTGCGCCGCTCGGTGGTGAGGGTGGGAATGGGCAGGCGGATAATCTTCCCGTCGTTCATGGGGGTGAGGCCTAGGTCGGACTTGAGGATGGCTTTTTCCACGTCGCCCAGGAGGGCGGTGTCCCAGGGCTGCACCGTGAGCAGGCGGCTTTCGGGCGCGGCCAGGGAGGCCACCTGGGGGAGCGGCATGGAGGCGCCGTAGCAATCCACCTTGATGCCCTCCAACAGGGCCACGGAGGCCCGGCCGGTGCGCACCCGGGAAAGATCCCGGGCCATGGCTTCCAGCACCTTATCCATCTTACGCCTGGCTTCTTTTAGAACCTCATCCTTCATCCGCGGCTCTCCACGATGGTGCCCACGTCCCGGCCGAGCACCACTTTCATCATATTTCCCGGTTCAAACAGTTTGAAGACGATGATGGGGATGCGCTGCTCCATGGACATGGTCACCGCGGTGCTGTCCATGACGCGCAGACCTTTCTCCAGGATCTCGAAGTAAGTCAACCGCTTGAGGAGGACGGCGCCGGGGTCCTTTTCCGGGTCCCGGTCATAGATGCCGTCCACCTTGGTGCCCTTGAGAATGGCTTCGGCCCCGATTTCCGTGGCCCGCAAGGCCCCGGCGGTGTCGGTGGTGAAGTAGGGGCTGCCGGTGCCGGCCCCGAAGATGACCACCCGGCCCTTTTCCAGGTGGCGCATGGCCCGGCGGCGGATATAAGGCTCCGCCACTTCGTGCATGGCGATGGCGGACATGACCCGGGTGGGGACGCCCGCCTTCTCCAGGGCGTCCTGGAGGGCCAGGGAGTTGATGACCGTGGCCAGCATGCCCATGTAGTCGGCCACCGCCCGCTCCATGCCCTGTTCACTGGCGGATAGGCCCCGGAAGATGTTGCCGCCGCCCACCACCACGCCCACCTGGACCTTGAGGTCCACCACCCCTTTGATTTCCCGGGCGATGGCCTTCATGGTGGCGGGGTCCAAACCGAACTTTTGGGGTCCGGCCAGGGTTTCGCCGCTCACCTTGAGAAGGACCCGGCGGTATTTGGGCGTCTCGGGGGTCATGGCCGGCCTCAGGCGCCGATCTGGTAGCGGGTGAAGCGGCGGACTTGCAGCTCTTTCCCCACCTCTTTTAAAAACTGGCCCACGGTGATGTCGGGGTTTTTCACAAATGCCTGTTCCAGGAGGCAGGCTTCCTTGTAAAACTTCTCCAGCCGGCCGGTCACCATGCGCTCGATAATGTTCTCCGGTTTGCCGCTGTCTCGGGCCTGGGCTTGGAAAATGGCCTTCTCCTTTTCCACCTCCTCCGGGCTTAGATTTTCCCGGGATACGGCCAGGGGGTTGGCGGCCGCCACCTGCATGGCCACGTCTTTGGCCGCGGCCAGGGTCTCGGGGAGTGGGCCGGCGCCGCTCATCTCCAGCAGCACCCCGATCTTGCCGCCGTGGTGAATGTAGGCCGTTATTAGGTCGCCGGTGTAGCGGGTGAAATGGCGGACCCGGATGGACTCCCCGGTCTTGGCGATGACGTCATTCAGGTAATCGGCCACGGTCAATTCCGGCAGTTGGGGGGCGGGGTGGGCCAGGAGTTCCTCCACCGTTTCCAACCCGACGCCGGCCAGGTGTTCCACCAGTTTGGCGCCTATCTCCACGAAGGCCGGGGTCTTGGCCACGAAGTCGGTTTCGCAGTTCACTTCCAGCAGCACTCCGGAGCGGTGGTCCGGGGCCATAAAGGCCCAGACCTGGCCTTCGGCGGTTTCCCGGGCGGCCCGCTTATGGGCCACGGCCAGGCCCTTCTGCCGCAAGTAGGCCACCGCCTCTTCCATGTCGCCCCCGGTTTCCTGGAGGGCCTTTTTGCAATCCATCATTCCGGCGTTGGTGCGGTCACGCAGGGTTTTAATCATATCTACGGTAATTGCCACGTTATTCTCCTTGAAACATGAGAAAGGGAAAAGGTTAAGAACTTAAGAGGGAAAAGGGAAAAGACAGGATATTTTTGGTTTTTCCCCTGTTAACCCCAAGTTCTTACTGGGCTTCCGTTTCTAAAGCCTTTTCCCGAGCTTTGGCCGCCTCTTCCGCCTTGGCCTCCACGGCCATGGTTTCGGCCGGTGGCGCTTCCGGGGCTGGGGCCTCCGGGAGGATTTCCTTATCGGTCATTCCCAGGAGGCGTTCTTCCTGGATTTTTTTCCCTTCCAACACCGCGTCGGCAATACGGCTGGTCAGCAACCGGATGGCCCGGATGGCGTCGTCGTTGCCCGGGATGGGATAGTCGATTTCAGTGGGGTCGCAGTTGCTGTCCACAATGGCCACCAGGGGTATCTTCATCTTGCGGGCTTCCGCCACCGCGATGGACTCTTTCCGGGGGTCCACCACGTACACCAGGTCGGGCAACCGCCCCATATCCTTGATGCCGCCCAGGGAGCGCTCCAGCTTGGTGGCCTTTTTCTCCATGATGAGCACTTCTTTCTTGGGGAAGCGCCTGAGGGAACCGTCGGCCTTCATGGCTTCAAAGGCCCGGAGACGGTCGATGGAACGGCTGATGGTCTGGAAGTTGGTGAGCATGCCGCCCAACCAGCGGTGGTTGACAAAGAACATGCCGCAGCGCCGGGCCTCTTCGGCAATGGCGTCCTGGGCCTGTTTCTTGGTGCCCACGAACAAGACGATACCGCCCTGGTTCACTTTCTCCATCACCGCGTTATAGGTGGTTTTGAAAAACTGGACGGTTTTTTGCAGATCAATGATGTGAATGCCGTTGCGGGCCCCGAAGATATAAGGCTCCATCTTGGGGTTCCAGCGGCGTGTCTGGTGGCCGAAATGGACGCCGGCCTCCAGCAACTCTTTCATGGTGACGTAAGACATGTTTTCCTCCTGGTTAATCCGCCGCTCCGCCGTCGGCGGGGCCAACCGGCCGGGGTAAAGGAAGGGGATAGTTGGGGGAGGTGGCCAGGGGCAAAAGCCCCCTCCCCCAAACCCCCACCCCCCCACCCCTTAAGCAGGGGCGACCCGCGGGGTCGCCCCCCATTGGGCCTGATCTGCCGGCACCAGCCCGCCCTGGGGAGCGTGTGAAGTTGGTTGCAAATCAAATTTTTATAACAGATCAAGAAAAGAAGTTCAAGGATTTTGGCAGGAAAGCAATACTTCAGGATCGCTGAAATCGATCCTGGTCTTCGCCGTTTCTGAGAAATCCCGGCGTCCATCAATCTATGCCGGGTTCTCCCGGGACTGCTCCGACCGGGCCGCGGCGGTCATGAGAAAAAGGGCGTCGATGACCGCGAGTTCCAGGAGGCGGGAGGCGGCGACCTCCTGGTCCGCTCCCATATTCAGACTGGCCGTAACCAGCACCAGGTCGCCTTCCCGGGCCAGGGGTGACAGGGAGTTTTGGGTGATGCAAACCACCTGGGCGTCGGCTTGCCGGGCCACGCGGGCGATCTCCAGGAGTTCCGGAGTCCTGCCGGAACGGGAAATGATCACTACCACATCGCCGGTGCTGAGGAAAGGTGCGACTATCTTCACCAAGTGCGCATCAGAAAACCAGGAAACCGGCAGCCCCAGGCGCAGGAACCGACTGGTGGCATACGCCGCGATGGGGCCTGACGATTCTATCCCCACTAACCATACTCTATGAGCCCGGATAAGGGCCTGAGCTGCCCGGCTCATGGCCTCCAGGTCCAGAACCCGCAGAGTGTCCTGAAGGGCAGTCACATAGCCCTGGAAGACTTCCCGCACCAATGCCGCCGGACTTCCTCCTTTCTTGGTTTCCTCCAGCCGACCGGGGCTGGAGGCCGCCATTTCCCGGGCCAGGGCGATCTTAAAATCCTGGAACCCTTTGAAACCCAGGGTGCGGCAGAAGCGCATGACTGAAGCTTCGCTGACTCCCGCGTAGGCCGCCACCTCGTTGACGGAGGAATACACCGCCATCTCCGGCTGACTTAGGACTGCTGCGCCCACCTTTTTCAACGCGGTGTTGAGAGAGGGGAAAAAGCCCCGCAGGCGGATAAGGATTCCCTCGGGGCTATCCCGGAACAATGGAGCTGAGGTGGACATTTTAAATTCCTCCGCCTCAAAGGCAGTTTTCGGTTTTCGGTTAAAAACAAAGCATTAAAAGTCAATTACCCATAACCCCAAACCTGATCCCTGATCCTT
The DNA here is from genome assembly GCA_016874945.1 of Deltaproteobacteria bacterium. Lineage (GTDB taxonomy): Bacteria > Desulfobacterota > Desulfobaccia > Desulfobaccales > 0-14-0-80-60-11 > VGSO01. The sequence continues at coordinate 123 of VGSO01000243.1, read as the reverse complement.
AATTCCTGACCCCTGAGCCTCTTGCAAAATTATGTAGCCGCAGGCTTCAGCCTGCGCCGGCACAGGCTGGAAAGCCTGTGCTACCGGATATTTCTTTAAGCAACATGGGAAAATCGTATTCTC
>VGSO01000242.1 GCA_016874945.1 Deltaproteobacteria bacterium | reverse complement strand
CCGCTGCTCCAGATTAAAGCCTTGATAAAACATTTTAAGTTGTCGGCCTTTGGCCTGTCGCCCCATCATCGCAAGACCCCTTCCCGGTTCAAGAGGATGGGCTATTATACCACAATAGTCAGTAATTACCAGCTGTTAACGGTTTTTTGTGGACCTCAACATGATTTTGCAAATTAACAAATCTGCGCCCCCAGGCCGATTTGGGCAACAGCCCCTGGAGCTTGCGGCTACATAATTTTGCAAGAGGCTCAGATGTTACTCATTAATTAACCCCTTATCAAGGAGTCGTTGAAAGGGAAATCCCTGGCTTTGCCTGCCGAGATATGTTATTAATCTAAGGTCTAAGGTATGGTAATGACACCGATACGCACCCGTTTTTCCCCCAGTCCCACCGGCTCTCTCCACCTGGGCGGCGCCCACACCGCCCTGTTCAACTGGCTCATCGCCCGGCGTCATCAGGGCGTCTTCATCCTGCGCATCGAAGATACGGACAGGGAGCGGTCCCAAGAGCGTTTTGTGGAGGAAATCCTGGACGCCCTCACCTGGCTGGGCCTCCAATGGGACGAAGGCCCCCATCGCCAGTCGGAGCGCCTCCATATTTACCACGAATACCTAGACCAACTCCTAAAGCGGGGCGCCGCCTACTACTGCGACTGCCCTCCCGGGGACCTGGAAGCCCGGCGCCAGGAGGCCCTGGCCCGGGGCGGTAAGCCCAAGTACGACGGCCGTTGCCGGGAGCGGGGACTTCCGCGGGGTCCGGACACCGCGGTGCGTTTTAAAACCCCCCCGGCCGGGGTGACTTTCTGGCACGACCTCATCAAGGGCCACATCGCCTTCGACAACCGGGAACTGGACGACCTGGTGCTGGCCCGGGCCGACGGCATCCCCACTTATAACTTCGCAGTGGTGGTGGACGACATCACCATGGCGGTGACCCACGTCATCCGGGGAGACGACCACGTGCCCAACACTCCCCGCCAACTCCTCATCTATCAGGCCCTGGAGGCCCCGCCGCCCCTGTTCGCCCACATGCCCCTGATGCTGGGGAAAGACCGGGCCAAGCTCTCCAAGCGCCACGGCGCCCTGTCCATCCTCACCTACCGGGAGATGGGTTTCCTGCCCCACGCCCTGAACAATTACCTGGCCCGGCTGGGATGGTCCCACGGCGACCAGGAAATTTTCACCCGGGAGGAATTGATCCAATATTTCTCGCTAGAGCAAGTCACGAAATCCGCCGGCCTTTTTGACGAAGAGAAGCTGCTGTGGCTCAACAGCCATTACATCAAGGAAACCCCCCTGCCGGAACTGGCCCGGCTGCTCCCTCCCTTTCTGGTCCCCCTGGGGATAGAAAAGCCGGCCCCCCCATACCTGGAACGGGTGGCGGGCACCCTGAACATCCGCAGCAAGACCCTGGTGGACATGGCGGAAAAGGCCCGGTTCTACTTCCAGGACCCTGAGGTCTATGAAGAAAAGGCGGCCAAAAAATTTCTCACCCCGGAAACGGTTCCCCTGCTGGAGGAAATCGCCCGGCGGCTGGAGGCTCTCCCTGAGACCACCGAAGCGGCTTTAAACCTCATGTTCAAGGAGCTGGAAGCCCAAACCGGGTTTAAGATGGGAAAACTGGCCCAGCCGGTGCGGGTGGCTCTTACCGGCGCAAGCGAAAGCCCCGGGCTGTTTGAAATCACCAGTATCCTGGGCAAACAGGCGGCGTTGCGCCGCATCCGCCGCGCCGTGAAGTTTATCCGAGAAATCCCCTCATAATGATTGACATGGGAGACCCAAACGGCCGATAATCGGTGCCGTAAGATAAGGAGGTTTGGAACATGGCTCATCACACCGAACATCATCACGAAGAAAAGATTCCCGCTTACCGGAAAAAACAGGCGGTCCTGTGCGTCCTGGTGTTCGTCTGCCTGGGACTGGCCTTTTGGATCGGCAGCGCCCTGGGCGCGGTAATTTCCATCCTGGCCGCTATCTTCATCTGCCTCTGGGCCTCCAAAATGGAGCCGGAACGAGCCCCCGACGAACACCATCATTGAACCAGTAATCAGTAATCAGTTGCCAGTGCCCCGTTCCTCCTACTGACCGCTGATCACTGGTTACTGATCACTGGCCACTGCTCCAAAGGAGGGAGCCATGCGCATCGCGTTGATCGGTCAGGCGGCATTTGGCGCGGATGTTTTAAAGGGCTTGATAAAGATGGGGCAAGAGCTGGGGGGAGTTTTTTGTCCCCCGGATCGCGGCGGCAAGGCTGATCCCTTGAAAGAGGCGGCTCTGGAGGCGGGTCTCCCGGTATTTCAGCCGGCCCACATGAAAAATCCCGAAGCCTATGACCAGGTGGTCAAACTCAACGCCGACCTGGGGGTCCTGGCCTTTGTCACCGACATCGTGCCGCCCCGGGTCTTTAACGCCCCCAAGCTGGGATCCATCTGCTACCACCCTTCCATCCTTCCCAAGTACCGGGGCGCCTCCGCCATCAACTGGGCGGTGATCAACGGCGAGGCCAAAACCGGGCTTACCATCTTCTGGGTGGATGACGGCATCGACACCGGGGACATCCTCCTCCAGAAAGAGGTGGAAGTGGGGCCCCAGGAGACCACCGGGGAAGTCTATTTCAACAAGCTCTATCCCCTGGGGGTGGAGGCGGTCCTGGAGGCGGTGGACCTCATCGCCCAGGGCAAGGCGCCCCGGATTCCCCAGGACCATTCCCAAGCCACCTACGATCCCCCCTGTGATGAGAAGGTGGCCGCCCTGGACTGGAACCAACCCGGCCCCCAGGTGTTCAACTTCATCCGGGGTTGCGACCCCCAGCCCGGGGCCACCACCACTTTCCGGGGCGAGAAGGTAAAGCTCTATAACGCCCGGTTTATTGAAGAAGGACACCAAGCTCAGCCGGGGGAAATCCTGGAAGTGGGCGACAAAGGGCTGAAGGTGGCCGTCCCCAGCGCCGCCGTTCTCATTACCCGCTTCCGCACCAAGGACTTGGGCAAGGTCAAAACCCCGGAGTTCATCCAGGCCAAACAGCCTGAGATGGGGGAAAAGTTTGGAAGTTGATCGGGCGGCTTCTCAATGGTGATGACGGAATTTTGAGAGAGGGGGCCCCAAGGTGAGGCCGGCGGGCGCCCTCTTCCCAAGCTTACGCGGGGGAACGCAGACCTGCCCCCTTATTTTCCCTCAGGAGAACGAAATGGACTTTCTCAAAGGCGTTTCCCAGGCCATGGCGGAGGCGGCCCGGCGCGGCGCCTCCGATGATCTCGGCAACCTCGGCCTCGAATTGGTGAAAACCAAGCACAAGGTCCGGGAGGCCATTCAGCAGTCGACTGCCAAAGATATGGAAGCCATCATTCAAAAATTAAAGAATAACGAATCCTTGACTTCTCAAGAAAAGGACGAAATAAAGCTGTGGATAGTGGGGGACGCGGAAGGCTATGTGGCCATGGAAGAGGACTTCCATGACTGGCAGGCGGAATTCTCCCGCCTCACCGGGGTGATCCGGGATTACGAATCAAAGGACCTGTCAGTTCGGGACCTGGTGAACCTGCAGGGGGTCTTGGAGGACGCCATCCTGGTGGCCCACGACCTCCAAAATTTTCTGGATAAAAAGGAGCGCCTGGCCCGCTTCGAGCAGGCCATGGCCCACCCGGATAAGCAGGACGCAGAATTCATCGCCAGTATGCTGAAAGACATGCTGCACTCCAGCGATATGTAGAGAGGAACCAAGGGTTAGCCATTGCAGTATGAAACCCATCGGCATTTACTACCACCCCTCCTTCAGCCGCAAGAGCTACATGACCATCGGCAACCGGCTGCGGGATTTTCCCGAGGCCCTGGAACATCTGCTGGCCAAACCCAACGTCCGGATGTTCGAATCTCCCAAGGCGCCGGTGGAGCTGATTCTCAAGGTCCACCACCCGGATATGATCCGCATGGTGGCCCGGGACCAGCTCTGTTCCACCGCTTACGAGTCCGCCGGAGGGGTGGTGGCGGCCATGGAGGCCCTGGCCCGGGGGGAAATTGACCGGGCCTTCTGCTTCATCGGGGCCGGGGGGCACCACTCGGGCTACCGCCAGTTCTGGGGGGCCTGCTGCTTCAACGACGTGGTCATCGCCTTAACCCACGTGCGGGAAATCAGTCCCTGGCGGCGCTTCGCCATCGTGGACACCGACGCCCACCACGGCGACGGCACCCGCCAGTTGGTTCAGGACGATCCGGACGTCCTCCACCTCTGCTTTTGCGGCGCCGATTACACCTCCCCCGACGAAACCAAGGTGGACGTGGACGTCTACCGCCTGGGCTGGCAGTCCGGCGTCAACCGGCTCTACGTGGACCAAGTGCGCCGCCAGCTGCCCCGCATCCCCTGGTTCAAACCCGACCTCCTGGTGTGGTACTACGGCTTCGACACCCACGCCGACGACTACGGGGCTTTGGGCCTCACCGAAGAGGCGTTCTTCGAGATCTGTGACCTCATGCTCTTCATTTCCGACGAAACTGGCGTCCCCCTCCAGGTGGTCCTGGGGGGCGGATCCCTGTCGCATCTCGCCGCCCGCACCATCCCAGAAATCATCCGCCGCCTGGCGGAGGGATAATCTATTCCTCCAGAATTAAAAATAGAAAGTAGGGCGGGCCTGGCCCCCATGAAAAGAATGGCCAAGCAGGAGCTTGGCCAAAAACTCGAACCCGAAACTCAAAACTCGTAACCGACCTACGACCACTGATTACTAATTACGAATCACTGGAGGCTCTTGCAAAAGTTTAGCAAAACCGGTCCCGGCTTCTATTCTCCCTCCCCCTTGAGCTCATCATTAC
>VGSO01000241.1 GCA_016874945.1 Deltaproteobacteria bacterium | reverse complement strand
ATTCCACCTGCCCCAGCTTCCACAGGGCCGATTCCACGCGCACCGCCGGCTGACTGAGTTCCTGCTTTTCCGGCCCGGTGAGCTTCCAGGATTCCTTTTCTTTCACCCCGGTCCAGAGTTTGTCCGGCGGCCCCCATACCATCTTGTGGGCCTGGGACGCGGGACCGGCCCACAGCCGGCGCTCTTCCAGTTGGGAGGAGGTCTTCACCAAGTTTTCCCCCAGCGCCGGATTAACGGCCACCACCTCGCCTTTGGATTTAACCCGGGCATAGGTCCCCATGGACGCCGGCTTCCCCAGTTCCAGGGTTTCCTGGCCTTTGTCGGTGACCAGAATTATTTCTAACTGGGGTTGGGGCTCCAGACCGTAGGACTTCAAGTCTTTGGGAGCCTCGGCGACGAATTCCTTTATCCGGGCCTGTTCCATCTGGCGCAGGAGACCTTCCACCCGGTCCCAGCGCACGGCCGTTTGCTCCCGTCCCACCCAGCGCCAGGTCTCGGGCCCGGTCCTCTCCAGGTGGATGACGGTCTGGCCGGTTTTGAACTTAACGGCTTTCACCTCCTTGGGGTTGAGCGCCAGAAGCGTCTTGTCCCGCAGGGATGACAGGGGCCGGTCCAGGGAATCCTTGTCCCCGGCGCTGATGAGCAGAACCTGGGGGTCCTGGTCTTTAAGAACGTAATAAAACTGGGGTTCTCCCGGCGCCGCCTGGCCGATGGCCAGGCGGTGAGACTTGCCCTGGACGGTGAATTCCACCGTCAACTCGGGATGGTCCAGGCCGAAGGTCTTGAGGTCTTCCCGCGTTCCCAGGTCCCGCAGTTTCTGGAGGTGGCTCAAAGTGGTGAGCACGGATTTGACCGCGTCCTGATCCGCCTTGGCCTCAAAGGGCCGGGTGAGGCGCCATTCCGTGTCTTTTTTCACCAGCCGGATTTCTTCTTTGCCTTTAATAACGGCGATTTCGCTTACTTCGGCCTCATTTAACCGGAACAGCTTCTTGGCTTCCTGTTCCCGGGCGGTCTGGCGCCCCTGATGCCACTCCAGACCCAGGTAAACCCCCGCCAGGACCAGGAAAAGGGCCAGGTACGGCAGCACCCGGCGGGGATTCATCTCAGCGCCCTCCGCCGGCGGTAGGCGTAGATGCCGCCCCCGGCCAGGACCAGGGGAATGAGCACCAGGCTCAGCAGAAACAACACCCAGGCCTGGGATCTCGTCAGGATAAAGGTCGCCGGCCTTTTCTCATCCTTGCGGATGATTATCTGTTTTTCCTCCGCGGCCAGGAAGTTCACGGTATTTAAAAACAGATCGCCGTTGCCGAAAAGGTTGAAATAAGCGTTGGCGGCAAAGTCCGCACTACCGAAAACTACCAGGTAACCCTTGGCCGTTTCGGATTTTTTCTCTTGGGGCTCGGGAGCCTGCTCCTTTTTCTCTTCCGGATTTTTCACTGCCGCGGGGATTTCCGCCAGGGCAGCCAGGGTGAAGGGGCCTTTCTTATCCTTTTTTTCGTCATAGGTGACTTTTCCCCCTTTCATCCAGTCTTTGCCCAGCTTCTCCCAACTGGAAGGCATGGTGGTGGCCAGGGGCAGCAACGCCATATCCTTCCCCTCCCGCTTGAGCATCAAGGGCCTGGCCCGGGGGAAGACGGTGGCCAGCTTGAAATCCTGGGTAATGCGATGGGGGCCGTACTTGAAAATCATGGGCATTTCCAGCCCCAACCCCAGGGCCACCTGGCTCAGGTCCAATACCATGCCGTCATCCAGGCCGATGCCGTAGCCAGCCAGGAAGTCCTGGAGGCCGCCATCTTGAAAGGGCTCCAGCATCACCAGGATTTTGCCGCCCCGGCCCAGGTAGTTTTTCAGGCCCGAGACTTCCTGGGCCACCAGGGGTTTTTGGGGAGCGGCCACCACCACCGCCGCGGCATCCTGGGGCGCCTCCGCCTGGGTCAGCAAGTTAAGCGGTTTGACTTCATAACCTTCATTTTCCAACGCCTTGCAAGCCGCCTGCATTCCCGGGGCCTTGGGGTCTTCAATGTCCCGTTCTCCCTGGCCGGTGAGAAAATAGACCTTTTTCCCTTCGGGTTTAAGGAGCTTGCGCAAAGTGTTGGCGATGGCTTCTTCCTCCAGGCGGTCAGCCATCTGCCGGCGGCCTTCATATTCCATCAAAACATTGCCGGCATGACGGAAGCCGGCTTCCCGGGCCTTTTCCGGCTGCCGTTCCGGGTCCGCAAAATTAACGGTAATCTGAGGGTTGACGTACAGGTATTTTTGCAGTTGCTCCCGGGCATTTTGACGTTCCGGCCCGCCTTCCGAGTAAAAAATCGTCAGGGTGAGGGGTTTGGTGGCCTGACCCAGCAGGGACCTGGTCATCGGACTGAGGGACTGGGTCCGCTCCCGAGTCAGGTCCCACCGCAGGTAGTAACGGTTCGCCAGTAAGGCCGCCACCACCAGAATCCCCACCACCAGCAGCACCGCCGCGACGGAACCGGTTCCATGCACCACGCCGCGTTTTTTCCACAGTTTTTCCGAACTCACGGTTAAGCTCTCCAGCGACGAGATTCCAGGACTCTCTTGGTGAGAAAGAGAAAGAAAAAGATAAAGCTGAAATGGTAAACCAGGTCCCGGGTGTCTATCACTCCCCGGGTGAAGTTATCGAAATGGTCCATGATGGACAGGGTCTGAAACAGCCGGGACCAGAGCCCGGAGCTTAAAACCTGGGCCAGACCGATGATCCATAGCATAAGCAGCAAAGCGAAGCCCATCACCGCGGCAATGATCTGGTTCTCCGTGAGGCTGGAGGCGAACAGTCCCAGGGATAACAGCGAGGCCCCCAGCAGGACCATCCCCAGGTAGCCGGTAAGGAGCGCCCCCCAGTCCAGGGTAAGGATGAAGCCCGCGGCCACCGCGTAAATAGAGGTAAAGGCCAGGAGCGCCAGGTAAACCGCCAGGGCTGACAGGTACTTGCCCAGGATGACGCTCCAGTCGGTCAGGGGATAGGTGAACAGCAGTTCCGCGGTGCCCGAACGCTTCTCTTCGGCCAGGAGGCGCATGGTGATCAGCGGCGTCAGGAGCAGCAGCACCACGGCCAGCACCTGGAACAGGGGGCGGAACACCATCTCCTGGGGGTTCACCTGGGCCAACAATTGGGGATTTTGGGCCGCTTGCCGGGCGATCTCCAGGCTGAGCTGGCTGAAATAAACCAGGTTGGTGTAAAAAAAATAGCCCGATAGCACCAGGAAGAAAAACCCCGTGAGGTAAAAAATGGGGGTGGCGAAATAGACGATCAATTCTTTGCGCACCAGGGCGCCGCAACCGCTCATGCCTTTCATGATTCCTCTTCCGATTCGGGTTTCGCTTCTTCTTCCGTCACCAGGTTGAGAAAGACTTCTTCCAGGGTGAATTCCTGGGTTTTGAGCTCCAGGAGGTCCCAGCCCTTTTCCACCACCAGCCGGGCCAACTTGGGCTGCAGGTCCAGGCCGTTCCCCGTTTCCACCAGAAATTTCCCTTCTCCCTGGCCCAAGACCTGGGCCACCCCCGGCGCGGCCCCCAGGGCCGCGGCCACCTGGTCTTCCGGGCCCCTCACCTGCACCAGGATGCGGCCCCCCCGGCCCATTTGCCGGGAGAGGTTCTCCACCGTGTCGCTGGCCACGATCTGCCCCCGGTTGATGATGATCACCCGCTGGCAGAGCTGGCTCACCTCCGGCAGGATGTGAGTGGAGAGCATCACGGTGTGGTCCCCGGCCAGGTCTTTGATGAGCTGGCGGATTTCCACGATCTGGGAAGGGTCCAGCCCGATGGTGGGTTCATCCAGGATGAGCAGGGGCGGGAGCTTGAGCAGGGCCTGGGCCAGCCCCAGGCGCTGGCGAAAACCCTTGGAAAGGGCCGCGCTGAGGGTGTTCCGCACCTCTTCCAGGCCGCAGTCGGCCATAACCCGGTCGATCTCCCCCTTCTCCGCTTTGGCCTCCACCCCCTTGGCCCGGGCCGCAAAGCGCAGGAACTGGGTCACCGTTAGGTCCGGGTAAAGGGCCACGCTTTCCGGGAGATACCCCAGGGAACTGCGGGCCTCCAAGGACTGGGAAACGCAGTCGTAGCCGTTGAGGCGCACCGTTCCCGTGGTGGGGACCAGATAACCCGCCATGATCTTCAAAGTGGTGGTTTTGCCGGCGCCGTTGGGCCCCAGGAAACCCACGATCTCGCCGGCGGCCACTTCAAAATTGAGGCGGTGCACCGCGCACGTGGCGCCGTAATACTTGGTCAGGTCCTGGACTTCGATCATCGTCTCCATAGATTAACCGTCCGGATGATTGCCTTTTTGCTTATATCCAATCTTTAATTTTAACCATTCAATAGGATTCGGCAATAGCAAAAATGAAAGGCTGGTGGAGGCGGGCCCTTATACGGTTTTCGGTTTTCGGTTTTCGGTAAAGATAATTACGGATTATCAATAAGTTACAGATTAAGTTTGTTGCACTTGAAAAAGAAAATGGTATTACCCCCCACCTTGGATCAACATGGCAGGGCTTAAGAAGACGAGGCTGTTGCTTGGTCTTAAAATTGGTCCTATAGTCTGATGGCGTTTACAATAAGATGGCCATATCAATATGTTTTCAAGGGAAATTAACCCTACAACGACATATAGGATAATTTTCTATGTCGATGTGAGGGGTATGAGCGATAATTTCTCATTTGAATCCCCTGAACCAAGAAAATCAGGGAGTTGATATCGCATTCTCGCAGGGGAAGCACCGCCTGCATCAGGATTCTAAGCTACGATAGAGTAATATGTGGCGCTTTTTTTTCCCAGTTTAATTTTCAAATGCCAGAGAAAGAAA
>VGSO01000240.1 GCA_016874945.1 Deltaproteobacteria bacterium | reverse complement strand
AGGGCCCGTCGGCCCCTGGCCCTCCCCCCAAATCCACCTCAAACCATACATTCTAAAAAAGCCCTGGCCGCGCAGGCCTGTTCTAGGCTGCGGCAGGCCGCGTCCATTTGGGCCAGGAAGCCTTCCCGTCCTGCCGTGAGGTTGATATCCTCCACCTCACTGATTTTTCCCAGGATGGGAACCTGGGTGATTTCCTGGATCACCTCAGGGTTGGTCTGCTCGGCCAGGCCTGGCTTGGGGGGATACCGGTTCAGGATCACCCCGGCCACCGCCAGCCCGGCATGGCGGGCCGCCATAACGGTGAGCGCCGTGTGGTTGATGGCGCCCAGCCCCGCCCGGGCCACTACCAGCAGGGGCAGATGCAGCCAGCGGATCAGGTCCAGGACCAGGAAGCGGTTGCCATCCAGGGGCACGTAAAGGCCGCCGGCCCCTTCCACGGCAAAAAAATCGTAGCGGGCCGTTAGCTCTTCCAAGGCCGCGGCCACCCTCCCCCAGTCCAGGGACACCCCTTCCTGGACCGCCGCCACCCCCGGAGCCAGGGGCAGGCGCAAGGTTAGGGGAGTGAGAAATTCCAGGGGTTCTTCCAGGCCCGCCAGGTCCCGGGCGAACCGGGCATCCGTAGGGATGAGGCGCCCGCCTTCTTCGGGGCAGCCGCTCTGCACCGGCTTGAAATAGGCGGCCTTGAGGCCCCACCGCCGCCACACCGCGGCGATGCCCGCAGTGATCCACGTTTTTCCCACGCCGGTGTCGGTGCCGGTGACAAAGATGCCTTTAATGGGTGGAATTGAGGGCAACTCCATTAGACTTGGTCCTTTCTCCCATCTGCTTCGGCTTTACTAGCCGGCTTGCCATTGCCGTCCTTTTTGGCGGGATTTAATAATCTTCCGGTAAGGCCCTTGAGGCCCAGGTCCCACTTAAGCTCTGGGGGCGAAGACTCGTCAATCATTGCGGGGGTCCTTCCAGTTCCAGCCCCGAATCCGCCAGCATCTGCCGGTCATCTTCCGGCAGCCGCCCTTTGGTGGTGAGATAGTCGCCGGTCATCAGGCTGTCCGCGCCGGCGGCGAAAATCAGCGGGGCCAAGGAACGCAGCGTCACCTGACGGCCGCCGCAGACGATGAGGGAGCGGTCCGGAAAGAACAGCCGGAAAGCGGCAATGATTTTCAGGGCTTCCAGGGGCGCCAGCAGCGGCCGGTGGGCCAGGCGGGTCCCCGGCAGGGGGTGGAGGAAGTTAAGGGGAATGGCGTCGGCTTCCAACTCTTTAATGGCCTGGGCCATCTCCCAGCGCTGGGCCGGGCTTTCTCCCATGCCGAAAATGCCGCCCACGCACACTTCCAGCCCCGCAGTCTTGGCTGCTTCGATGGTATTCACCCGGTCTTGGAAAGCGTGGGTGGTGCAAATTTGGGGAAAATAGGAAGGCGCGGTCTCCAGGTTATGATGGAAACGGGAGACCCCCGCGGCTTTCAACTCCGTCAGAAAGCCCCCGTCCACGATGCCCAGGGAGGCGCACAGGCCCACGGGCACGGTGCGGCGAATGGCCTCCGTGGTGCGCAGAATGGCCTCCTGCTCCCGGGGGTGGTTGACGCCCTTGCCGGAAGTTACCAGGGAAAAACGGGCCGCGCCCGCGGCCGCGGCCTGCTGGGCCGCGGCTACCATCTGTCCCTGGTCTAACAAGGGATACTTGGGAACCTCCGTATTAGCGCGAACCGATTGGGAACAATAGGCGCAGTCTTCGGAACATAAGCCCGACTTGGCGTTGATGATGACGCAGAAGCTCACCCGCCGCCCGAAGCGCCGCTCCCGGAGCCGGGTGGCTTCCCCCAACACCGGCCACAACCCCGGCCAGTCCACACCAAAAATCGCTTGCCAGTCTTCGTAACGCATACCCGATAAGCATCTCCCGCCCAGTCACTTTTGTCAACCTCTTTAATTATTGCGGTTTACATTCTCCTTTTTTATTCGGGCGTTCCCCGGAACTTTGGATGACCTTTATCTCCTGAGGAAACTAGCCGATAAGAATTATCAATAACCGGCTGATGATTATAGGGGTTGCCCAAAGTAATTTCCCCGTAGGGGCGCGGCGAGCCGCGCCCAAGGTACAGGGGCACAGCACGCTGTGCCCCTGCGTCAAAAAACCATCGGAAAAAACTTTTGGCAATCGCTATAACTTTTACCGGTTTTCAAGGATAAGCCGCGCCATGCCCGATAAAAAATCTCCAGTTTTAGTTCCGCCGCCCCTCAGTTGGGTGGACAACAAGTGGAAGACGGCGCTGCTGGTGGGTGCGGCTTCCCTCGCTATCTGGGTTTTAGACGCGTTGGTGGATGCGGTTGTTTTTCAAAGAGGGCCGGTGCTCCAATTGGTTTTCCCCCGGGGTCCGGAACTCTGGAGGTCGTTCGTCCATCTTATTTTTTCCGTGTTCCTGGGCGGTTGCCTGGTAATGGTTTACCGCAAGAAACAACAGATGGCCGATGACTTGGAAAAAGCCCTGCGCCGGAGCGAACTGATATTGAATTCCGCCGGGGAAGGCATCGTGGTGGTGGACCTGGAAGGATGCGTCAACTTTGTCAACTCTGCCGCCGCCCGGATGTCGGGGTATGAGGCCCAAGAGTTAACCGGCCGGCGGCTTCATGAAATTTTGCACCATTGCCGAATCGACGGCACGCCCTTTCCCGTGGAGGAGTGCCCGGTTCAGCAAACCCTCAAGGATGGGCAGCTGCGGCGGGTGAAGGAGGATACCTTCTGGACTAAGGAAGGCCGGCCCTTTCCGGTGGAGTATGTGGCCACTCCCCTGTCCACCCCATCCGTCACCGGGGCGGTAGTGGTGTTCCGGGGCATTATGGCGCAGCAGGCCGCGGCCGCGGAGTTGCAGAAAAACAGAGATTTTTTGGAAAACCTCTTGGAGAACTCTCCCGACGTCATCGGCCTCGTGGATGAACATGGGCGGTTCACCCGGTGGAACCGGGCCGCCCAGGAAATCTTCGGCTATTCTGCGGAAGAAATGCTGGGGAAGCGCGCCTTTGATTTTTATGCCGATCCGGCGGAACTGGAGGCCATGCTGACCCAATTGCGCCGGGATGGCTTTGTCCGCGGATATGAAATCAACATGCGGACAAAAGGCGGCGCCATTAAACCCTTTACGCTGTCCATCCGCATATTGCAGGAACAAGGTCGGCCCGCGGGCAGCATCTGCGTGGCCCGGGACCGCGCCGAAATCCGCCGGGCCATGGCCCGCCTGAAGGAGATGAACGAGCAGCTCCATCTGGAAATCCAGGAGCGGGAAGCGTTCCAGGAAGCGCTGGAGCAGGCCAATGAGAAATTGCGCGGCCTGGTCCAGGAGTCTGAGCAGCGCAACCGGGACATCTCCCTCTTGAACGAGCTGGGGGACTTGCTCCAGGCCTGCCAGAGCCGGGAAGAGGCCTACGCCGCGCTGGCCCAATATGCCTCCCAATTATTTCCCGGGGACACCGGCGGCCTCTTTGTCCTCAACCCCTCCCGCAATCTGTTGCAAGAAGCGTCCCGCTGGGGAGAGGCCCCCCTGGGCGAAGAAATCTTTGCCCCGGATGATTGTTGGGCCTTCCGGCGGGGGGAAGCGCACCGGGTTCAGGGTTCTCCAACCGGGTTGCGCTGCCGCCATCTGGCCTCCGCCCCCCCCCTGGGCGACCACCTGTGCATCCCCATGATTGCCCAGGGAGAAACTCTCGGCCTGCTCTATCTCCAGAGTCATTTGTGCTTTCTACTTCCGGGTTCGGACCTTGCGGGGGAACATCACGCCGGGGCCAAAGAGCGCCTGGCCCTGGCCCTGGCCAAACAGTTATCCATGGCCCTAGGCAGCCTGGACTTGCGGGAATCCCTGCAGCACCAGGCCATTCGCGACCCGCTCACCGGCCTGTTTAACCGGCGCTACATGGAAGAATCCCTGGAACGGGAAATCTCGAGGGTCCAACGCCGCGGCCTCCCTCTGGGGATGGTCATGATCGACCTGGATCACTTCAAGCAATTCAATGACACTCATGGGCACAAGGCCGGCGACGCCATGCTGGCGGCGGTGGCCAATTTGGTTAAGAGCCAGGTGCGGCGGGAGGATATCGTCTGCCGTTACGGGGGGGAAGAATTACTGCTGATCCTGCCCGAAGTCGCCTGGGAAGCGGCTTTCCAACGGGCTGAGCTGCTGCGGAAACTCGTCAGCCAGCTCCGCATTGATTACCTGGGCATGGTTTTGAGCCCGCTCACCGCTTCCTTCGGAGTGGCCGCGTTCCCCGAACATGCCCTGGATTGGGAAGATTTGATCCGGGCTGCGGATTCAGCCATGTACCGGGCTAAAATGGAGGGGCGCAACCGGGTGGAGGGGCCTCCCGGACCGGGCCGGCGCGAACCCTCGCACCTATTCATCCAGGAACAGGCGGATGTTAAGAGCTGATTCCCCGGGGAATCCCCCTCCTTCCCCTGAGGGCCAAGGCCCGCGTGGCGCCCCCCTCCCCCGCGCACCTTTGCGCCTCAAGGTTTATTGGGGCGGCCTGCTGATGGCCTGGACCATGGTGGCAGCCGCGTCCTTGGCCTGGAATCTATACGGGCAGCGCCAGGAGGCCATGAGCCTGGCCCTAACCACCGCCCGCTTAAGTTTCGAGAAAGACCTGCTCTACCGGCGTTGGGCTTCTCAATATGGGGGCGTATATGTGCCCACCGGACCGGAGACGCCTCCCAATCCCTACCTTTCCCATCTTCCGGAGCGGGACCTCACCACCCCCTCGGGGCGCCGGTTAACCCTGATCAATCCCGCCTATATGACCCGGCAGGTTTATGTCCTCGCGGCCCAAGGGTTGGATA
>VGSO01000239.1 GCA_016874945.1 Deltaproteobacteria bacterium | reverse complement strand
ACGGATTCTTTGTTGGTGTTCCGTTCGTCGCCTTCGGCGATATTACTGCAGATACTGACGGCAGCGCGCCGCATCTGATCTTTGAGGCCGAAGTCCTGGGAAATCTTGCCGTTATCTGTAAGCTGGTATATTGCTACTGCCAACTCTTTAGCTTTCTGCCAAACAACCAACCCCCGAAACCCCTCTTTCCCCATCACCCATCACCCATCACCTATAACCCATCACCCATCACCTATCACCTATGACCTATCACCTATCACCCGATTTATCCGAATAATACTTGGAATAATATTTGTAATGGTAGTTATAGTAATAGTAATAATATCCCCCGTAGGCCGAGCCGTGGGGGCCGACGCCGTTCAAGACCGCGCCCACGATGGGGGCGTGGATCTGGCTCAGGAGCTGGTGGGCCAGGCGGCCGGCGCTCTTGTGGGTGGAGTTCTGTCTGGTCACCAGGAGCACGCCGTCCACCAGGGCCGAGACCAGACGGGCGTCGGAGAAGCCCAGGATGGGGGGCGTATCGATGATGATGTGCTGGAACTGGGCCCGGAGCTGTTCCAGCAGCTCCTTGAAGATATCCGAATTCAGCAGGTTGACGGGGCTGGGGGGCCGGGCCCCGGCGGAGATCACCGTCAGGTTGGGGACATGCGTGGGCCGCAGGATGTCCTCCAGGGTGGCGTTGCCGCTGAGGAAGTTGGTCAGGCCCGGCTGGGAGTCCAGGTCGAAGATCTGGTGCACCCGGGGTTTCCTGAGGTCGCAGTCGATGACCAGCGTCTGCCGGCCGTTGAGGGCAAAGGACAGACCCAGGTTGGAGGTGAGCATGGTCTTGCCTTCGCTGGGGTTGGGGCTGGTAATCATCAGGGCCCGGGGCGGCCGGCCCGAGGACGAGAGCATGATAGAGGTCTGGGTATGGCGCAGGGCCTCGGTGAGGGGGTCCTCGGGGTTGTTATAGACCACCAGGTCCAGGTTCTGGGCCGGGGTGCTGTCGGGGCGGCGGCGCTTGCGGCGCTTCGTCCAGGGCAGAAATTTCCATAAAGGCGAATCCAGAACTTTTCTGGTCAAGTTGGCGCTGAGGCTGCCGTTAGTGGTGCTGAGCAGGGGCAGGACCCCCACCGAGGGCAGGTTGCAGTAGCGCTCCAGGTCGTCCACGGATTTGATGGAATCATCCAGGTGTTCCACCACCAGGGCCAGGCCCAGGCCCAGGGTCAGGCCCAGAAAGGCGGCCAGGGCCAGGTTGCGCATGGTTTTGGGCTTAAAGGGCTGGCTGGGCAATATCCCCGGATCGATGACGGCCACGTTGGAGGGCACCATGGTGCTGGCGATGTTGGCCTCCTTGACCCGGGCCAGGATGGCCTGGTAGAGCTGCTCGTTGGTCTGGGCGTCCCGCTTCAATATCTGATAATCGGTGAGGTTATCCTGGAGCCTGGCCACTTCATCCTTCTGGGCCGCCATGCTGTCGTTCAGGAGATTTTCGGTGCGCTGGGCCGCTTCATAGTCGGCCCGGACGCTCTCCTGGAGGCGCTGCACCTCGGCGTTCAGCCGGGCCTGCAATTCCCTGAGATTGGCCTGTTCCGCCTGCATCTCGGGATGGCCTGGCAGGAATACTTTCTGCAAAGACATGACCTTGGCCTGCTGCACCACCACCTGCTGGCGCAATTGGGCCACCAGGGGATTGTTGACGATGAGGGGAGCGTTGGGGCCCTGTTCCTGGATCTGCCGGTGCTGGGCCTCTTTGGCCATTTTCTCGGCCTGGGCCTTGGTCAGCAGGCCGCTGAGGTCGATGAACTTCTGGACGATGACGTTGTCTTTGTCCTCCAGGGTATAGATGTCGGTCTTCTGGCCGAATTTATAGAGTTTTTTCTGGGCCGCCTGGACCTTGTCGGCCATTTCCTGGAGCTGGCGGTCCAGCCAGGTGCGCACCAGGTTAAAGGACTCGTTGCGCCGGTCGATGGACAGGTACATGTATTCGTCGGCGATGGCGTTCACCACCTTCTGGGCCAGGGCCTTGTCCGGGGACTGGAAGGCCAGTTCCACCAGGTAGGAATTGCGCACCGGAGTGACCTCCAGTTTTTTCTGGAACCGCTCCACCATGGCGTTTTCGAGTTCGCCGGGGCTGAGGTCCGGATTGTCCTCCTTGATGCCGATGAAATCGGGATGCTCGGTCAGGTTCAGTGCCTGGATGACCCGCAGGGCCAGGGAGCGGCTCTGGAGGATTTTATACTGGGTCTGCTGGAATTTCTCCAGGGAGTCGCCGCCGGAGAGCATGGACAGCCGGTCATCCACGCTCACCTGGGAACCCGGGTTGTCCTGGGTGATCTGCAGGGTGCTGGCGGTGCGGTAGATGGGGGTGCGGGTCAAGGTATAGAGCGCCGCGGTCAGGAAAATTCCCAGGAAGGTAAGGATGATCCACCACTTCCGTTTCCACAGGATATGGATGTATTCCCGCAGGGTCCGGCCCTGGTACATTTCATAGCCGTAGTCCAGAGGCTGCGGCTGGGGCAGCGAGGGCTCGGGGTAATGGGGCGGCGGCACTAGCGCCGGGGGGTGATCCTTGGAGGCCATTGAGGTCATCTCCGCTGTTTTAGCTATGGTTATGGGTGATATATTATGGGTTTTTCGGCGCGGCGATCCTGGATAAGCTCATCTGACAGATTGCGCCCCTCGGGGATAAAACGTCGGACTAGAGCCCGGGCATGCTGTAAGGCTTGGAGCTGGGGGATGATGCGTATCTCGCCCTCCTGAATCAGGAGCGTAACTTCGTCTCCTGCTTTCAGGCCCAGGATTTTACGGTATTCTGCCGGAATAGCTACGGCACCATTTTTCTTGATTACGGTTCTCATGTGACATTCTCCCCCGACTGAAGTCGGAGGCATCATCTGAAAAAACATTCCAGACTTTGCTCTTTCACACCGGCGGTTAGCCCGGTGCGCGCCCATGATGCACTTCTTCATGGTGAACGGCTTGCGGCTCACGCGGCAATACCGGCCTTACCCGATCATGCACGCGAGTATCGCCTCCTGTGGTAGGTTCCCCACCCGCAGTATTCCGTTTCCGCACTGGAGATCGACGCTTCCCAGAGAACTCTAAAGCCGGACGAACCGACTCGCACAGAAGGCCCTCGCCTCTCCGCGCTTCGTCCTCTCCACGTCTGACGAAGGCCTGCCCGGCCTCCGGAGCCAGACTAAGGCTCACGCAACCAAATATTATTATTGATATTATGTTGGCTGATACATGGTCCCGCTTCCCAACAAGACCGCAGACCGGACAGACATGCATCCTATCCTTGAGTTCCTTGGGGGCCGGAGCCCCGCAGGTGCATGTCTGGCTATTGCCGCCTATTTCCTCCCGGATGTTGGGCGCGGCAATGTATCTCTTGCCAAGCTTGCTCTGGAGAAGCAGCTTTTGCTTATGAATCGCCCTGTCGGAAGCCACTTTCGCAAGCCTCCGGTTCCGGATCATAAACTTTACAGAGTGCTCTTCCACAGCAAGGCGCCGATACCGATCAGCAATAACGTCAGCGTTTTTCTTATGATGGTAATCCCGGATTCGCTCAATCTTCGTGTGAATTGTGGCCACCTTGCGAATCTGGCGGCGCAGGCGGTTGGAATATGGCATATCCTTTAAGGCCGGAGCCTTTCTTCCCGATGCCCTTGCCTCGGCTACCATTGCCTCGTGTTTTTTCTGCCGGGCCTCGAATTGCCGCGATAGCTTTTTTTGCGCCTTTCGGAGTTGCTTCCTGTGGTCATACCATGCCTTCGGAGGATCATATTCCTCGCCATGGGAATCGGTCATGAGCTTATCAAGTCCTGTGTCGATGCAGGCATCCAACCTGTCATCATCGCACCGAACCCGGGTAATAACGTCTTTTTCCTGGATTTCCGCCGTCACAATGCAATGCCATCGGCCCTGCTTGAATTTGACGGTAACCGTCTTGGGTTTTCCCTTGATCCTCCGGTGATCGTAAAGCTTGAACTCGCCAAGGCCGGAAAGGTATAGTTTGCTATTGCCGATATGAGCCGCCGAGCCATACTGGGGATAGGTGAGGCTCCGGTACCTTTTCAGTTCTATACACTTAGGAGGATGAACATCCGTTTGTCCCTTTTTCAGAGCATCGAAGAACCGTTTGTAACCTTCATCTACCCTGACGGCTACATTCTGACGCACCTGGCTATGGACCAAAGAAAGTCCTGTGTCCCTTCGGGCATATTCCGATATGGCCTTATATTGATCGGCACGCGTTAGGTAACGCACCTTTGCTTCAGTGCCTTGCTGCCGGATGGCCTTGTTCTCCCTGCGGTTATTCTCCCGGTCCCGCACCAGACCGTTCCGCAACCGCCAACAGGCGCGCAACCGGGTCATGAGCTTCTCATGCTGCTTATGGCCAACTTCCTTGACATCCTCTCCGCCCTAAAGGACGGAGATTCCTGGCGTCGCGACAGCCAGGACGGTTCCTGCCAACAGACTCCTACGAGTCTTTGATTCCTGCGCTACGTGGAACTTAGAGCCTGGCGGCTCCGAACAGGCTATCCGGGCGTGCCCCGCCCTTCTTAAAATGTTTAGCGCACCTACGAGGTCCGCATGGTTCTCATAGCCGCACGACTGACACCGAAACACCGCCTGCGACCGGCGGTTGCCCGGCGACAGGCAATCGCACGCAGGACAGGTCTGGGAAGTGTGGTGCGGCGGCACCAGTTCCAGAACTCCGCCCGCCCAGGCCAGCTTGTAGGCCAGCTGCCGGCGGAATTCATACCACCCCTGATCCAGGATGGCCTTGTTCAAACCGGCTTTTTGGCGCACCCGACTGCCCGGATTCTCGATAGTCCCCTTGGCCGAGGCGCTCATGTTTT
>VGSO01000238.1 GCA_016874945.1 Deltaproteobacteria bacterium | reverse complement strand
CCAGTTCCCGGATATTTCCCGGCCAGGGATAATGCCGGAATGACTGCTCCACCTCCGGAGACAGGCTATCCACCGGACGATGGTTTTTCTGGGCATAGATCCTTAAAAATTCCCGGGCCAGGAGCGGCAAATCCTCCAGGCGCTCCCGGAGCGGCGGCAGCACCACCGGGAAGACGTTGAGGCGGAAGAAAAGGTCCTCCCGGAACTTGCCTTCCCGGACCATGGCTTCCAGGTCCCGGTTGGTGGCCGCGATAAGGCGCACGTCGGCTTTCAGGGGGCGGGAGCTGCCCAGGGGCTCGAACTCCCGGGTCTGGAGCACCCTTAAAATTTTGGCCTGGATGGTGGGGCTGAATTCCGTCACTTCGTCCAGGAACAGGGTCCCGCGGTGGGCCAGGGCAAACCGGCCTTCCTTGCGCGCCACCGCCCCGGAAAAAGCCCCCCGTTCGTGGCCGAATAGCTCGCTCTCCAGCAGGGTCTCGGGAAGAGTGGCGCAGTTGACCGCCACAAAAGGGCCATCATGCCGGGGACTGTTCCGGTGAATAGCCTGGGCCGCCAGTTCCTTGCCGGTGCCCGTTTCCCCCAGGAGCAGAGCCGTGGCCTCGGTGGGGGCCACCAACTCCAGAAGGCGCAGCACCTCGGCCATCCGGGCCGAAGGGCCCACCACCCCGGGAAAGACGAAGCTCACTGCTTCACCTCACGCTCCAAACCGTGGACCACCCCATGGCAGCGGCAGGCGGTGGCGATCAAGAACTTCCCTGTGCATGATCCAACCTCCAGGGCCAGGCGCAGAAGCTCCCCGGGGGGATAGCCTCCCACCCCGGGAGCCAGCTGCCGGCTGACCATGACCAGTATCCGGCAACCCGGGATCCGGATGGCGGCCAGGGCCTCATATAACGGCGTCCCCCGGCCCTCCCCGCTCACCGGGCAGATGTCCGGCTCCGGACAATCATCGGGGCAGAGATGGTCGGAGTAGCTGAGGTAAAGCTCTCCCTCTTCTCCCCTAATAACTGCCGGCGCGAGATTCCCCACGGCCTCGGGAACCGGCGCGGACTGCCAGCCGGCGCCTCCCAGGGGACCCTGCCGCAGCCAGGCGTAAGCCGCGTGCACCGGCGCCATGGGGATGATCCAGTCCCAGGGGCAGCCCTGGTGCAGATTCTCCGCCAGAAACCGGGCGGCCTCGGCCTCCCGGATCCCGACTGGGGGATTTAAAACCCTGATGGCCGCCAGGGCTTGGGGGTCCCGGTCAACTATCAGGAACTTCGCTTCTTTATCCAGTTTCCCCAGCCGCTCCAGGGCCAGCCGACCGAACCGTCCTGCACCTAATACGAGATAAAAAGACATTTTTAACCACAAAGTCGCCAAGACACCAAGTTCACCAAGGAAAATTCTGGTAGTTGGGCGTCCCCCGACGCCCAACCACCAGGAAAGGCTTGATGAACCTTGGTGTCTTGGTGGTGAATTATTTATCACCGCGGAAAAACCCCCACCACCGTGGGCAACTCAAAGGCCTTCCGGTCAATGAGGCTGCCCAACTGCGTCTCCCAGGCCGGGGGGGAGAAGAACTCGAAGTCTTTGGTTTTAATATAGATCTGGGCTTCGGTGCCGCCGTCCAGGTTTAGGGCGATATCCACTTCAAATTCGCTGTCCTTAAGAAGCCGGGCCAGGTCGTACAAGGTGAAACTGCCGGCATGGGTGTTGAACACCAGGATGTTGCCGCTGTGGTCGGTGGCGATGGCCGTGCGGTGGGCGCTCTTGTCGGTCTTGAGCACCCGGATGCGTTCTTTGGAGTCCAGCAGCAGCGGAAACGACTGCACTCCTTGGGTCCAGGGCAACTTGTGGGGCTGGACGGGGTGGGCGGTCAGGTCCATGATGGTGGCCCGGGGCAGGTCCGGCGACACCCCCTTGGGCTCGGCCACAAACATTCCCCGCATCTGAGGGTTCTTGAGCGGCCCCAGCGTCTTGCCGTCCGCGATGATCAGGCCCACGGGTTTGCCGTCGCTTCCGTAGTAACTGGCGTTGAATACCACCTGGGCTTGCGTCTCTTGCTGCCAGGCGGTGATTTTCTGGGGCTGGTGGTGAAAGACCCGGAAGGCGTTGGCTCCGGGGTCGATTTTGACCACGGCCATGGCCCCGGTGATTTCGTCATCCCGGAGAATGTCCACCAGGGCGAAACTCAGGCCTTTTCCCAGGTTCTGCCACCGGGGGGAGGAGTGGCTCAAATCCGCGGCTGCGGCCGGGGCGGCCCCCCAGCAGATCAAGCTCCAGCACAATATTGCCAATATCCCGGCGGCCACCGCCTCTCCTTGCAGACCGGCGAAATTTGGGATATTTTATCATGATAAGGAATATTCGTCCATGTCTATCCTGCTGGCTGACTCCCACGCGCACCTGGATATGCCGGAATTCGCCCGGGACCAGGCCGCGGTGGTGGCCCGGGCCGAAGAAGCCGGGGTGGGCTTGATCATCAATGTGGGCATCGGTCTGGACCATTCCCGCCAGGTTCTGACTACGGCCCGGAAATTTCCTGGGGTTTTTGCCACCCTGGGCGTCCATCCCCATGGGGTCAAATCCCTCCATGACCGCGATTTGGAAGCCCTGTCGGTCCTGGCCCGGGACTCCAAGGTGGTGGCGGTGGGAGAAATCGGCCTGGATTTCTACCGGATGCGCTCCCCGGAAGCGGTGCAACGGCAGTGGTTTGGGCGTCAACTGGAATGGGCTTACGGCCTGGGCAAACCCGTGGTGATCCACACCCGGGACGCCACGGCCGCCACCCTGGGAATCCTGCGGGACCAAAAAAGGTGGCTCCGGGGCGGGGTGATGCACTGCTTCGGGGGAAGCTATGAAGAGGCCCGGGCCTTCCTGGACCTGGGGCTGTATCTCTCTTTTTCCGGCACCCTGACTTACCCCGCGGCGGGGCCTCTCCGGGAAGTGGCTAAAAAACTTCCCCTGGATCGGGTGCTGGTGGAAACCGACGCCCCCTACCTGCCGCCCCAACCCTGGCGGGGGAAAAGGAACGAGCCGGCCTACGTCACGGCCACGGCCCGGCTACTGGCGGCACTGTACGGTATTAGCCCGGAGGAAGTGGCCCGACGGACCTGGGAGAATACTCGGACGGCCTTCGGCCTGGACTGGCCACCGAAGACCGAAGACCGGAAACCGAAGACCGAAACCTGAAGTGAGCCAAATCGCCGCAAACCTTAAAGCCGTTCAAGAGCGCATCACCGCCGCGGCCCGGCGGGCCGGCCGGGATCCCGCGGGGGTGCGCCTCATTGCCGTGACCAAGACCGTGGACCTGGAGCGCCTGCGCCAGGCCGCGGCCGCCGGCCACCGGTGTTTTGGGGAAAATTATGTCCAGGAGGCCCAAGCAAAGATCACGGCCCTGGGTCCGGGGCTCCAGTGGCACTTCATCGGTCATCTTCAGAGTAAAAAGTCCGGGGCTGCGGTTAACCTCTTCGATCTGATCCACTCGGTGGACCGCCTCAAGCTGGCCCAGGCCCTGGACCAGGCGGCGGCCCGGCTCCACCAGGTCCAGGACATCCTCATCCAGGTCAACCTGGCGGGGGAAGGGACCAAGTCCGGAGCCGCGCCGGAAGAAGTCCCGGACCTGCTCCGGGAGATCGCCCGGATGGCCCATTTAAGGGTGATGGGCCTGATGACCATGCCTCCCTGGCTGGACCCCGAGGAGGTCCGCCCTTATTTCCGGGCCCTGCGGGAACTCCGGCACCGCCTCCAGGATATGGAAATTGTCCCGAACCCCTTAACCGAGCTGTCCATGGGCATGTCCGGGGACTATGAAGCGGCGGTGGAAGAGGGCGCCACCCTGGTGCGGGTGGGAACCGCCATCTTCGGTTCCCGACCGCCCCGCGGTTAATGCAGGTTCGCACGGCGCATGATTAATACTGAAATACTGAGGTGGAAACCGGCTGGAAGGAGGTGGCCGCCATGGTGGATTGGCAGCAGATTTTAGTTTACGGAACCAAATTGGCCCTGGCTTCGGTCTTGGGAGGCGCCATCGGATTTGAACGGGAGAAGCACGGTCAGGCCGCCGGCCTGCGCACCTACATCCTGGTGTGCGTAGGTTCCTGCCTCATGATGATGCTCTCCCTGCACATGGAAGAGCTTTACCGCCATCTGGGGGTGACCCAGTCCGTGGTAAGACTGGACCCGGGACGCATCGCCTCCTATGCCATTGCGGGCATGGGTTTTCTGGGAGCCGGGGCCATCATTACCGGCCGGGGCACGGTCCGGGGGCTGACCACCGCCGCCGGCCTCTGGCTGG
The DNA here is from genome assembly GCA_016874945.1 of Deltaproteobacteria bacterium. Lineage (GTDB taxonomy): Bacteria > Desulfobacterota > Desulfobaccia > Desulfobaccales > 0-14-0-80-60-11 > VGSO01. Next base: position 573 of record VGSO01000238.1, on the reverse strand, counting down.
TTACCGGCATCGGTCTGGCCATCGGCGCCAGCTATCTGGCCCCGGCGCTCATGGGCGCCGCCATCAGCCTGCTAATTCTCTATGTCTTCCGGTGGGTAAAAGCTATCTTCCACCGGGATGAATTTACCCTTCTCAGCCTCAAGTACGACCGCGCCGAAAAACCTCTCAAAAAGATCCGGGAAATTCTGGGGGAACATAACTTCACCATCCAGTTCATCAACTACAAGGCGGAGATCCCGTCCAACACGGTGACCTACAACCTGCGCCTCCGAAGCCATGAGGAGGTTCCCTGGGGACACATTGTCACCGCCCTCTCCCGGACCCAAGGGATAAAAGAGATTCACTGGCAAGAGGGTGAAATTCCTTGATGAGTCAGGGAGCAGTGAGCAGTAAGCAGTAAGCAGTAAGCAGTAATTCATGAGCCTTCGGCTCTCTCAAAACCATGAAAAGTATTGGTGGCACATCGCGGCCTAAAGGCCGCAACCAAACTAAAAAATGACCTAATTACTTTAATCAAATCAAGGTGTTACAGGCAAAATCTTCGCGAAAAAACAAGAAACTCGGATTCAGTAG
>VGSO01000237.1 GCA_016874945.1 Deltaproteobacteria bacterium | reverse complement strand
CCACCTGCTCTTTATAGCGCTCTTCGTTGAGGCGCAGGTTTTCTTCCCCCTGGACCACCGCCTTTTCCGTGACCCGGATGCGGTCCAGGGTGTCTTTGACGCTTAAGTGAGCAGTTTGGACGTCCAATTTCACCTGTTCCCCCATGTCCTTATTCTGCACTTTGAGTTGTTCGAGTTTATCCCGGGCCTGGGCCACCTGGGCCCGGGTGTCCAGGCCGGAGAACAGGCTCCACTGGAGGCCTAAAAAGGCAAAGTATTGGCTTTCTTGGACCCAGACGTCATTTTGCTGCCAGGTGTGGCCGACCTGGCCGTATATCCGGGGATAAAACTGGGCCTTGGTTTGGGTAATCACTCTTTCCTGCTGTCCGATGCGGTCCTGGGAAGCCTTGAGGTCGCTGCGCTGTTTCAGGGCCACATCCGTCAGCCGGTGAAGATCCTCTTTGGGGACAGCCAAGTCCCGTTCGTCTTTCAGCTCCGTGGGCTGGTCGATGGGAAGGGCCAGGACCTTGTTGAGGGCGGAGCGGTTGTCCACCACGTCGGTCTTGGCCACGATGAGGCGCTGTTCCGCGTCGGCCAGGGAAACCTCCGCCTGGAGGACGTCGTTGTAAGTGACCACCCCGAACTCGTATTGGTCTTTGGCGATTTTGAGGTGTTCTTTTAGCTGCACCACCTCCTGGCGGGCCACCTCCAAGAGCTTTATGGACCGCAGGGTGCGGAAATACCCCTGGCACACGGTGAGGAAGATATTGTCGCGGGTCTGGGCGTTATCCAGGAGGGTGGCTTTCTTTCCCATGACGGCCGCCTGGTAGCGGGAAGGGGTGCCCCAGAAGTCGAAAATGGTTTGCTCCGCCACCACCTTACTGTTCCAATAATTTTTGTTGGTCAAGGGAAAGGAGGAAGTGGCGCCCGGAGGGAGCGGCGTTGCCTGAATCTGAATCCTGGTGGGATTATCAAGCGCGGTTTGCCCCACTTCGGCCCTGACCTGGGGCAGGAACCCGGACCTGGCTCGCACCACTTCCTCGCCGGCGATGAGCACCTGGAGACGGCTCACCTGAAGGGTGGGGTTGGCCTTCCAGGCCAGGCGCAGGGCTTCTTTCAGGTCCAGGGACTGCCGAGGCGGAGACTGGGCCGCGGCGGTCACGGCCAGGCTCAAGGCTCCCAGAAGGGCCAGCAGCGCTAACCAGCTTTGAGGCCGGGGACGGTTCATGGCGACGCCACCTCTCCGAAAGGCTTATTATGGAAAATAATCCCGTGGTGGAGCACATTGACCAATAGCGGCAAGGCCTCCTGGACTGCCTCCCGGGGGGCGCCCTTCATCTGGTAATAACCCACGGCCCGGGCCAACCCCTGGAGCATGAAAGCCAACAACCGCGAGTCTCCGGTGATGAAATAGCCCTGGGCCGCGCCCTCGGCAAAAAACCGGGTGAGCAGGGTGATGAACTTTTCCTCCAGTTCCCGGATGGCCCGCCAGTAATCCGAACGGGCCGGGGGTTCCCCTACCACGATTTCCCGGGCATAAACCGGGAACAAGAACCCCTCCCGCTCCAGATACCGGAGCAACATGGCCACCACCTGCCGCAGCTTTTCCGGCGGAGACTCGGGGCTGTCCAGGATGGCCTCCGTCTCGGAAATCAGGTTTTGGCCCACCTGGGTCATGAGGGCCTGAACCAACTCGTCTTTGCCGGGAAAGTAAAGGTAAAGAGTGCCCTTGGCCACCCCCGCGGCTGCGGCGATTTCCTCCATGGTGGCTTCCAGACCCCGGTTTTCCATGACCCGCCGGGCAGCGTCCAGGATCTCCCGGGTGCGGAACGCGGTCACCACTTCTTTCTTGGTCTTCCGGACCATAATGACCTGATAGTCAGTTAAATGACTTTCAGGTCATTCTTTTAATGCAAGTAAGATATCTTGTCAAGAAAAACTTGCAAACCCGGTGGGTGCTGTTAGACTAGAATTTATCTAGACCATCGGAGGTGATAATGCACCGACGAGACTTTTTCCGGCATCTGGGGGCCCTGGGACTGATGGCCGGGGCCGGCCGTTACTGGGTGTTACCCGAGGAACTATGGGCCATGGCGCCCCTGGACAAGCCACAGCCGGTGGTGGCCAAAGCTCAGGGGACCGATTACGGCAACCTGGTGGGGGATGCCCTTCAAACCCTGGGGGGCATGAAAAAGTTCGTGAACCAGGGCGAGGTGGTGGTGGTCAAACCCAACATGGCCTGGGACCGGCCGCCGGAACTGGCCGCTAACGCCCACCCGGCGGTGGTGCGGAAAGTGGTGGAACTATGCCTGGACGCGGGGGCCAAAAAGGTGAAAGTCCTGGACCACACCTGCGACGATGCCCGGAAAGCTTATGACAACTCCGGGATCAAGGCGGCGGTGGAAGCCATCAAAGACCCCCGGGTGTCGGTGGAGTTCGTCGATGACCGGCGCTTCGTGGAACTGGCGGTGGCCAAGGCCAAGGCTCTCAAGAAATGGTACTTTTATAAAGACATCCTGGAGGCCGACCGTTTCATCAACATCCCCATCGCCAAGCACCACAGCGAAGCCCGCCTCACCATGTGCCTGAAGAACATGATGGGGGCCATCGGCGGCTGGCGGGGCCGGACCCATGTGGGCCTGACCCAGAACATCGCGGACATGAACCTGCTGCTGCGCCCGGACCTCCACGTGCTGGACTGCACCCGCATCCTGGTGCGCAACGGTCCCAAGGGGGGCCGGGTGGAGGACGTGGAAGTCAAGAACCTGGTGTTCGCCGGGGCCGACCCGGTGGCCCTGGACGCCGTGGGCGCGGGCCTGTTCGGAATGAAGCCCGCGGACATCGGCCATATCGTCAAGACCTACGAGGCGGGCCGGGGAGAGATGGACCTGGAGAGAATCAAGATTCTGCCCGCCTGATGGAAGTATGGAAATATACCGGCGGGACCGACGCACTCGCCTATGCATGGAGACGACCCCCAAAAGGAATCGTCTCCATCCTTATTGGATAACCGGCCAAGGAGTTAATTCATGAGGCTAAGCGCCAGGTTGTTGGTAATCGGTCTGTTGATGAGTATGGCCGTAGTCAACTTGGCTATTGCTCAAGATTCTTCGGAACTTGGGCGCATATTTGACGCGTGTAAGCAACGCCTGGGCACCAAAAAACGTTGAACTAAAAACATGAATCCTAAACCGCTATCCTTCCACCGCCGTTCATGGGTTAACCTGCGGCGGGTTTCCCAGCTCTTTTTTTTCGCCTTGTTTGTCTTTCTGTTCCTCCAAGCCGAATACGGCGGCCAGGAACTCCTGGTCTGGCCGGTGGACCTGTTCTTCCGCTTCGATCCCCTGATCTGGGCGGCCCACCTCTTGACCTTAAGTCCCCTGGTGTGGGGTCTCTGGTGGGCGGTGGTCTTCCTAAGCTTGACCCTGATCCTGGGGCGGTTTTTTTGCGGCTGGGTCTGCCCCCTGGGCACTACCCTGGACGGGTTCCGGCGCCTGCTGTTCTCCCCCCGGCCTGATAAAGGCGTGGCCGCCCGCTGGCGCCGGGTCAAGTACTACCTGCTCCTCTTCCTGCTGGCCGGGGCGCCCTTGTCCTTGAACCTGGCGGGTCTCTTGGACCCCCTGTCTTTGCTTTACCGCACCCTGGCCATCGTCTTTTACCCGGCCTTCGGCTATGGGGTGGAAAAGGCCGGGCTGACCCTATACCGGTTAGGCGAGCCCTTCACCTATGTGAGCGAACCCATCTACCAGGCCCTCAAGGCCACGGTGCTCCCCTTCCGGCCCCTGGTATACCTGCTTCCCTTTTTCACCCTGACCCTGTTTGCCCTTATCGTGGCGGCCGAACGGGTGGATAAGCGCTTCTGGTGCCGGGCCTTGTGTCCCCTGGGCGCGCTTTACGGGTTGCTGGCCCGTGTTTCCCTGCTCCGGCGGCGGCCCGTGGTCATGTGTCCCGACTGCCGCGACTGCGAGAAAGTGTGCAAGATGGCGGCCTATGCCCCGGAAGAGCCCTTCCGGCATCAAACCGCGGAATGTCAGCTCTGTCTGCGCTGCCTGGAAACTTGCCAGGAAGCCCGGGTGAGCTTCACTTTCACCTCCAAAGCGCCCCGGGCCCCCCTGGACCTGGGCCGGCGTCAGGTGGTCACCGCCCTCGCCGCCGGTGTCGTGGCCGTGCCTTTAATCCGGCTGGGCTCCCTGGCCCAGCGGCCCGACGAATATCTCCTCCGGCCCCCCGGGGCGCAGAATGAAGCCGAGTTTCTGTCCCGCTGCATCCGCTGCGGCCAGTGCATGAAGGTGTGCATCACCAACGGCATCCAGCCGGTGTGGTGGGAAGCGGGCTTGGAGGGCCTTTACACGCCCCGGCTCGTGCCCCGCCTGGGCTATTGCGACTACACCTGCCGCCTGTGTGGCCAGGTCTGCCCCACCGGCGCCATCCCCACCCTGGAACTTAAAGCTAAACAGGCCACCGCCCTGGGCACCGCGTTCATCAACCGGGCCCGGTGCATTCCCTACACCGAGGGCGCCGACTGCCTGGTGTGCGAGGAGCACTGCCCCGTGGCCCCCAAGGCCATCACCCTGGTGGAGCAGGATACCTTTAACCTCCAGGGAGACAAAGTGCGGGTGAAGTTCCCGGTGGTCCAGGCGGACCGCTGCATCGGCTGCGGCCACTGCGAAAAGGTCTGCCCCGTGGGCGGCGCCTCGGCGATTCGGGTGAAGCGGTCGCTGCGGGTGGAAATGTGATTATTAAATGAGGCTCTTGCAAAAGTTTAGCAAAACCGGTCCCGGCTTCTATTCCCCCTCCCCACGGGGGGAGGGGGCTAGGGGGAGGGGGGCGAAGCTGTTTATAACTATGGGATAATACAAATTATTTTTACCACCCCCAC
>VGSO01000236.1 GCA_016874945.1 Deltaproteobacteria bacterium | reverse complement strand
TGCACATCGTCACCGCGCATAATCGCCGCCTCCGGATAACATATTGTTATCGTTAACCATAACACCTTTTCAGCCTTATGGGCAGCGATTTTTTGGGGTTCTTAAAAAAGAGTTTTTCAACATCCTGTTAGGGATGGAATTAAATTTGTTCTTGAGCCACCTATTAAGGCCGGTTCAGGATATAGAGGAAAGTAGCTTGGCAGAAAATTTTAATTGCTCATTTTGGATTAAAACCACCTGATCTCGGTGGCTCCTCAGCTTTTGGGAATACATGCCCTTAGGACCTGCTGCCATAACGGAAAGATATCCGGTCCTTGCATACATCGGGTTGGGGGCCAACCTGGGGGACCCTGCCGCACAGATTGAAAAAGCCCTGGACCTACTGAACGCGGCGGAAGAAGTGGAAGTGCTCCAGGTATCTTCCTTCTACCTCAACCCGCCCCTGGGGCCGCCGGGGCAACCCTGGTACGTCAACGCCGCGGCGAAGATTCGCACCCGGCTGGCGCCGGAGGAGCTGCTGCGGGCGCTGCGGCAGGTGGAAGAGGCCCTGGGCCGGGTCCGGGGAGAGAAGTGGGGGCCAAGGCTCATCGACCTGGACCTGCTGCTATACGCGGGGGAAGTGGTGAACGGCGGAGAGCTAACCATACCCCACCCGGAGATGCACCGTCGGGCCTTTGTCCTGGCGCCCCTGGCGGAAATCGCCCCTAACGCCTGGCATCCGGTGCTAGAGAAAACCGCCGGCGATCTATTACAAGAACTGGAGGCGGCTGACCGGGAGGTTTTGCAACGCCTTAATTGATATTATTTTGTAGCCGCAGGCCTTAGTCTGCGTTCAAAAAATTTCTCGGAAAAGCCCTGCAAGGCGCAGGCTAGCCTGCGGCTACATTTTGTAATCCAGATTCATTGCAGATGTCCAGGGGCTGCGTCGCCCCTTGCAGGATGACCATAGGTAGTTAGACTAAGGAAGTGCAATCATGTCACGCATACTTTTAGGCCTCCTGGTAGGCATCATTGGGTATATGGTGGTGAAAAAAGTGGGCCAGTCCCTGGGCCTGTGGCCCACGCCGCCCAAACCCGTGACCCGGGAAGACAAAGAGCCCGACGTCCTGGTCCAGGACCCCGTCTGCCAGACCTATATCCCTCGGAAAGAGGCCCTGAAAACGGAGAAAGACGGCAAGGTTTATTTTTTTTGCTCCGAAGGGTGCTTAAAGCGCTTCCGCCGCAGCGGCGCTTGAAATTGAGAGCTCTTTAAAAAACCATCTTGTCATTCGGAGCAAGCGAAGAATCTGGATTCTTCGGTCGCTTTGCTCCATCAGAAAGACAAATTGGGTCACTTTTTCAAGGTTTTCAAAATACTTAACACTAAGGGGTAGCCATGAAATTCTTTATTGACACCGCCAACTTGGATGAGATCCGGGAAGCCCACAGCCTGGGCCTGGTGGACGGAGTGACCACCAACCCCTCCTTGTGCGCCAAAGTGGGAATCTGCACCCCGGAGGGGTTTAAAAACCATATCCGCGCCATCTGTGAGATAGTGGAAGGACCGGTGAACGCCGAAGTGGTGGCGGTGGAGGCCAAGGCCATGGTGGCCGAGGCCCGGGAGCTGGCCAAAATCCACGATCAGGTGTCGGTGAAGGTCCCCATGACCCCTGACGGCCTGAAGGCCACCCGGATTCTGTCCGCGGAAGGCATCAAGGTCAACGTCACCTTGGTCTTCCAACCCATCCAGGCGATGCTCGCGGCCAAGGCCGGCGCGGCATACGTCAGCCCCTTCATCGGCCGCCTGGATGACATCAGCCAGCGGGGCATGGACATCATCGAGCAGATGATGACCATCTTTGAAAATTACGGCTACGACACGGAAATCATCGTGGCCTCGGTGCGCAATCCGGTGCACGTCCTGGAAGCGGCCATGGCCGGCGCGGATATCGCCACCATTCCCTTCAGCGTGATAATGCAGCTCCTGAAACATCCCTTGACGGATGCGGGACTGAAAAAGTTCCTGGAGGACTGGGAAAAGGCCAGCAAGTGCTGAGATGAAACGGCTGATGGACAAATACTGGAACCTGCCCAACCTGCTTACCGGGGCGCGGATCGCCGCCATCCCGCTGCTCCTGGTGCTGCTGAGCTTTTCCGGCCCTTGGCCCAGCTTCCTGGCCGCGTTGATCTTTCTCCTGGCCGGGGCCACCGACTTCCTGGACGGGTTCCTGGCCCGGCGGCACCAGATGGTGAGCCGCCTGGGCAAGGTCATGGACCCCCTGGCGGACAAGCTGTTGGTCTCTGCGGCCCTCATCATGCTCATTCCCCTGGAAAGGGTGCCCGCCTGGATGGCCTTCGTCATCATCGGCCGGGAACTGGCGGTCACGGGACTCAGGGCTTTGGCCGCTTCCGAAGGCATCCTGCTAAATCCGGACCGCTGGGGCAAAGCCAAAACTTTGGTGCAGATGCTGGCCTTGACCTGCCTAATTCTGCACTACCCTTACCACGCCCTGGACTTCCAACGGGTGGGCACGGCGCTGCTCTGGCTGGCCCTGGTCATCACCCTGGCTTCGGGAGTGGGATATTTTCAGACTTTCTTGCGGCAATATCCCGAAGGGAGTCTTGACAAAACCTGATTTCTGGGAGACATTTTACTATTATCTTTTTCGGAGGACTTATCTTTGGCCAGACATTTATCCGCCATGAAGCGGGCCAGACAGAATAAAAAGCGTAAGCTGCGCAATCTGAGCCGCAAGACCCGGGTCAAAGGCGTGGTGCGGGACGTGCGCGCCGCCCTGACCCGGAAAAACCTGGAAGAAGCCACGACCGCCCTGGAGAAAGCGGCGCCGGTCATTGCCAAGGTGGCCGGCAAAGGCACCCTCCACTGGCGCACCGCGGCCCGCAAAATCTCCCGCCTGACCAAGCAGGTAAACGCCTTAAAGAGCTCTTAGGGAAATAATTTGTGGGGTAAGAGGCCAGGGGCGCCTGCCCCTGCCCCTGTGGGCCCCGTCTGTTCTGCCAAGAAACCTTCCCACAGGCTGGAAGCCTGTGCCACTCATGTCATTGTATTTTGTTTTTCATTTCAGCAAGAGGCCGCCGATCTTCAAAGGGTCTTTTCGTAGCTAGGTAACAATCGGTTTCCCTTTTTACTATCTTCATCCTCTTAACCGAAAACCGAAAACTGAAAACTGGCTTCTACCCCGGCCCCATTTGCAGCAGGCACCACTCCAGCCACACCCGGGGGCTGCCGGTGCTGGTTTTTAGGTGATAATCCATCTGGTGCAGCATAAACAGGTGGGAACGCAGGGCCGCGGGGGAGAAGCGGGCCGCCTGCTGGGCCAGCTTTTTGACCTTCCATTGGGGCTGATTTAACCGCCGGGCCGCCTCGGGTGAGGTGTCCGGGTTTTCTTTAAGGCGCAGCAGCATCCGGACCTGCCACGCCAGCATCCCCAGGATCTTGACCGGCTCCTCCCCCAGGTCCAGCAGGTTGTCCAGGGCTGCCAGCCGTTTTTGGGGGCCGGCCTCCCCCAGGGCGTCCGTCAGGGCGAAGATGTTGTAAGTGCGGCTGTGGCTGGCCGACCGGTTGACCAGGGTGGCGGTCAGAGTCTTCTCCTCTCCCGCGAACAGGGCCAGCTTTTCCAGTTCCTGGGTCAGGTCCAAAAGGTTGTCCCCGGCGATCTCCACCAGGCGCTGGGCCGCGGTCTCCGGCAGGGTTTTCCCCAGGCTCCGGGCCTCCCGGGTGAGCCATCGATACAGGTTCCCCTCCTTAAGGCGGGGAAACCCCAACGCGGCTTCGGCATGCTGCAAACGGCTCCAGGGCTGCCGGGTCAGGTCTTTGGATTTTAAGCCTTCCCCGATGAGCACCACCACGGTGCGGGGCGCGGGCCGGTCCAGGTAGTCGCTGACCGCCTTGAGGGTTTCCGCGGGATAAGTCACTACATTCCGCAGCACCAGGAGTTGGCCGGCGCCCCACAGGGGGGCGTTGCGGGCCTGGGCCAAAAAATCCGCCAACTCCACTTCCTGGGCTTCCTGGACCACCTTGAGAGGGGCTTCCCCGGCCTGCTCGGTGAGGGCTTTCTCCAAGCGCTTCAAAGCCCTCTGCATAAGGAATTCCTCTTCCCCGAAAAAGAGATACAGGGGCTTTAAAGCGCGGCGTTCCAGGTGGCGTTCGAGGATGGGATGGGACATTAGTTATTAAAATGATTGGCAAATGAAGAGCTGACTATACGGATTGTCTTAACCTTCGTTTTCCGACATTCACTAACACGGGTTTTTTACTTTTTGAAATGATTATATAAGCACTCTTGAAAGGTAATCCGTATAATTGCGGGTGAGTTAATTCTAATGAACCTCCCCGTGGAACTGCAATCTGGTTGATATTTTGAATTATAGGATTGTTTAAATCAAGTAATACTATTCTAGAGATAGATACCAATTCATTTCCTTTTAGACATGACTTGAGTTTATTAGTTATATAATTGAGGTCTTCCATGCCCTCAGTATTAAGCCAGGGAGCGGCAACAACTAAGTCCCACCTATCCTCCGCATCTTCTCGCAAAAAAAGACCAAAGACCGAAAAGTCACCGCGTTCGGCGGCAATTTCTTTTTCGAGAGATTCTAATTTTTCAAAAAGTTTCTTAATCATAGAGCACCCAGTAATATACTTGTTGCCTCGATCATTAACTTAGCACTTTCTTTAGTCCCACTTCCGACTTCTTTATATCGTGCCTCGGGATCCCATTGTGCTACTATTGACCATTGTGATAAATAATTTTTCTTAATTTTATCTTCAACACCTGATAATCTGAGTAAAATGTCTAAATTATGGGTTTTGAAAGTCTGTAAGTTCTCAAATTCGCTTCTGGTTGATGGGAAACCTTTCCA
>VGSO01000235.1 GCA_016874945.1 Deltaproteobacteria bacterium | reverse complement strand
GCGCCGGCCCAGGCGGCCCTGGTGGCCGCGCTGAGCGGCGGGTCCCTGGGCCGGGCTTTGGCTATGGACCCGGAAGAATTGCTTAACCAGCGGCGCCAGGTGCTGGCCGATTTGGAGCAGATGGCTCAAGGCTCGGTCACCGCGGTCCTGGAATGGGCGGGGCGCCTGGCCAAGGCCCGCCCCGACAAGAGCCGTCCCGAGCTGGACCATTTCCTGGCCCTGGCCCAGCTCTGGTACCGGGACCTGCTGCTCATCCATTATCAGGCCCCGGCCAGGATGCAGGCCCATCAAGACCTTCGTGGGGCCCTGGAAAAAGCCGCAGCCGCGGGCAGACCCAAGGCCTGGTTCGCCCAATGCGCCGCCCTGGCCGCGGCCCCCCGCCATCTCCAGGCCAACCTCAATCCGGAATTGACTTTGGACATTTTAGGCCTGCGGCTGCAGCAGAAAAAGTTGCCCCTATGAATCTTGTCAAAATCTGTTTGGGATGCGGCAACAAATGCCGCCTGGCCGACCCCGGCGACCTGGAACTCCATCTCCAGGACCGGGTGGTGCTGGAAAACGACGACGGCCTGCGCCTGGGTAGAGTGGTGGCCATTTTGCCGGACTTTGACCCTCAACTGGCCCGGGCCGCCCAGGTGAAGACTCTGCTCCGGCGGGCCACCCCGGAGGACCTGGCCCAGGAAGAAAAAAACCGCCTCCTGGAGCAGCGGGCCCATGAATTCTGCCAGCGGCGCACCCAGACCCTGCATCTTCCCATCTACCTGGTGGAGGTGGACTGCCTCTTTGACGCCTCCAAGATCATCTTCTACTTCACCGCGCCGGGCCGGGTGGATTTCCGGGAGCTGGTGAAGGACCTGGTGCAGGAGTTCCGCACCCGCATCGAGCTGCGCCAGATCGGGGTGCGCCATCGGGCCAAGATGGTGGGCGGCTTGGGAATTTGCGGCCGGGGGCTGTGCTGCGCCCAATTCATCCAGGATTTCGAGCCGGTGAGCGTGCGCATGGCCAAGGAGCAGCAGCTCAGTCTCAATCCCAACAAGATTTCCGGCATCTGTGGCCGCCTCATGTGCTGTCTCACTTACGAATACGCCTCCTACCAGGAAATCCGCCGGAATCTTCCCCGCCTGGGAAAACGCATCGCCACCCCGGAAGGGGAAGGCAAGATCGTCCGCTATAACCTCATCCGGGAGACGGTGACCCTGGAGCTGGAGGACAAGCGGGAATTGGAAATCCCCCTGTCCCAACTCCCCATGGGCTATCAAGAGGAAGCCGGCCAATAATTATGGGCGAAAAGGTGAAAAGGGTAAAAGGCGAAAATGATCTTTCCTTTTTTCCTTTTGACCTTTTTGCCTTTTCGCCCTAAGGAATTTGCGATGGACGACCAGATGGACCGGGCCCTGGAAGCCTTAAAAGTCCAAATTAAAAAAGAAATCATCGACAACTATTTCGCCGACCGGGTCTATCTGGAGGAAGACGCGGCTCTTCTCCAGGAAGAGGCTAAGGCCTACCGGCGGGAATTGGAGCTGTCGACCCGGCGCTGGTTCGCCTTTTACCAGGCCCTGGGCTCGGAGGAGGCGGCGGCCGCCGCGATGAAAATCCTGGGGCTGCCGGATAGACCCTTCTACCAGCAGTTCCAGCAGATTTCCCCCGAGGTCAGGGAGGAATTGCTTCGCCCCGTTCGCCGCCATGGCTGGACCGCCCGGGGGCGCTTCCGGAACCTCATCTTCGACCTCTATAACGAGTTGCAGCAGGCCGTGCAGAAGCTTCAGACCCAGTACCAGCAGATCCAGACCCATCTTAAGCTGCTCAACGAAGATGGGGACAAGTTCAACCTCAACTACGATTTTGGCCTCATTGCCGCCCAGATGGAGGCCATGGAGGGCCGCCAGGCAGTCATCCCCGGGGGCCTCATGGGGGCGGAGCGGGAGGAGCTCTCCACCCGCATGCGCTTCAAACGGCAAAAATTGACGGCGGAAGACCTGCCGCCCCTCCCGGCGTTGCCGCCGCTGAAGGAGGTGAAAGACAAGCTGGCAGGAGTGGCGGACCGGTTCCACCGGCCTTAAATTATGTAGGTTGGGCGCGGCCCACCATAATTATTCGGGTCCCACGATGAAAAAGATTTATTTCCTACCAATGCTTATTTTGGTTCTAAGCCTCATGGGCTGTGCAACTCCTTACTACGTGCAGGTGAACGCCTACGTCGATCCCAAGACTCCCATGCCCTTCGCCCCCGGGGCCGCGTTCTTCGTTATCGGGAACAAGGACGCCCCCAACCCCCTCCTGGAAAAGGAAGTCAAAGAGAAGAGCGCCCGGCTCCTGGAGAAAATGGGATACCGCCTCGTCTCTTTCGAACCGGCGGATTATTACCTGCTCTGCGCCTACGGCATCGGCGCCGCACAACCGGCCTTTACCATGCCCGACTATTCCTTCGGCTTCGGCATCGGCGGCGGTGTCGGCCCGGGATATTACGGGCGCAGAAATTACATCTTCGGCGGGCCCTTCTTCGGCGGCTATTATCCCGCAGTCAGCACTGAACGGGTCTTTGACCGCTGGCTCTTTCTCAGCGTCATTGACGCCAAGCACTACCGGGACAAGGGCGATTTCCGCACGTTGTGGGTGGGCGAGGCCCGGAGCGCCGGAACTTCTTCGGACCTGCGGGAGATGATCAACTACCTCCTGGTGGCCGGCTTCCAGCAGTTCGGCAAGGACACCAAAAAGGCGGTGGGAGTTGATCTGGAACGCGCCGACCCCCGGATTAAAGATTTGGAAAAATAACTGCTTCTCTTTTAAAATCAATGTTCATGATGAGATTACTTTTTTAGATTTCGGTTTTCGACCCAAAGCAAAGGCTTATCAATAGCTCATAAACTGAATTTGCGTATTTATTACTCGGAGCGGAAAAGAAGTTCCCTTCACCCCCACCCCAGCCCTCCCCCCTCAAGGGGGATGGAGTTAAAGGAAGGAACTACTTCCATGCCCTGAATAATAACAGGGAGACCGTTATAATACGGTTTTCGGTTTTCGGTAAAGATAATTACGGATTATCAATAAGTTACAGATTAAGTTTGTTGCACTTGAATAGAGAAAATAGTATAATACTGTTTTCGGTTTTCGGTCTTCGGTTTTCGGTTAAAATAAATAAGATTTATCAATAAGTTACAGGTTGAGTTTGTTGCACCTGAAAGCGGACACGGTATAAGAGACCCCGAAATGGTGAAAATCCTCGATCATTGCAAAGAATTTTTCTGTGACCAGCTATGGCGGGATGAAGGGTGGAAGCCGGGAGTATTGCCGCTTATCAAGGGCCTGCGCCTGATCATCCTGGGGGGCCGGGGCCTGAAGCGGAACCAATCCCTGATCCAGGCCTCCTCCCTGGCCTACTCCACCATCCTGGCCCTCATTCCCTTATTGGCCCTGCTCTTTGCCATCCTCAAGGGCCTGGGGATTCAGCGGCTGCTTTCGGCTCAACTCATGGAGCGCCTGGCCCCCGGGTCCCAGGAGTTCGCCGCCCAGATCTTCCAGTACATCGAGGAAACCAAGGTCACCTCCCTGGGGGTCTTCGGGGTGGTCTTCCTGCTGGCGGCCCTGGTGATAGTGATGACCAACGTGGAGCGGGCCTTCAACGCCACCTGGCGGGTGCCCGTAACCCGGTCGCTGCGGCGCAAGCTCAGCGATTACCTGAGCATTTTTCTCTTCTTCCCCATCCTCATGGCCGTGGCCGTGTCCGTCACCAGCAACTTCCTGGGCCATCCGGACATCCGCCGCCTGCTGGCCGGCATTCTTCCCGAAGCCGTCTTCGCGGCCACCGGCGGCCTGGTGTCCCTGGTCATCCTCTGGGTGGCCTTCACCTTCATCTACCTGGTGATGCCCAACACCCGGGTGCGGTTTTGGTCCGCCCTGGTGGGCGGAGTGGCCGGAGGCACCGTCTGGCAGGGGGCCCAGGCCATCTTCATCTGGTTCCAGGGCGCAGCCACCTATTACAACGTCATTTACGGGGCCCTGTACCACCTCCTGTTCCTGGTCATCTGGATCTTCTGGAGCTGGCTCATCGTGCTCTTCGGCAACGAGGTGGCTTATGCTTATCAACACCTGGACCGCCTCAGCCGGGAATTCCGCCGGGGCCCCCTGCCGCCGGAGCCGGTGGACGAATACCTGGGGCTGGCGGCCTTGATGAGCATCGCGGCGCGCTTTGCCCAGGGCCGGCCGCCCCTGTCCCTGGAGGAATTGGAACAGCTTCTGCTCCGGGGCGACAATCTGGCCGGCCGGGTGATTCAACAACTCAAAGACTGCCGCCTGGTGCTGGAAGTGGCCCCGGCTCATGATGGCGGCTCCCCCCGGTTCCTCCCCGGCCTACCCCTGGACCAGATTACCGTAGAGGAAGTTTTAAAATCCCTGCGCCAGGCCCGGGGCGAGATCCTGACCCGGTCCCTGGAAGGCGGCGAACCCCCGATGGCGGAGCTGCTTCAGGGCCTGGGGGAAGCCCCCGCTCCTCCCGGCTGGCAGAGCCTCAGTTTGCAGGAGTTGGTGAACTTGCTGGAAAAAAAATAGGAAATGGTCCCCCCGGACTAATACCGTTTTCGGTTTCCGGTTTTCGGTTTGAAAAGCCTGGAATACCAATATAGCGATTGCCAAAAGTTTTTTCCCATGGTTTTTTGACGTAGGGGCACAGCGTGCTGTGCCCCTGCACCTTGGCCACGGCTCGCCGCGCCCCTACGGGGAAATTACTTTGGGCAACCCCTATATCTTTACCGAAAACCGTATTATACAGTTTTCGGTTTTCGGTTTTCGGTTTTCGGTTAAAAGATTATTAATTATCAATAAGTTAGTAATTAGATTTGTTGCAGCAGAAACAGAACTTGGTATTACTCGGCGCGGGAAAAAGCTCCGTTCA
>VGSO01000234.1 GCA_016874945.1 Deltaproteobacteria bacterium | reverse complement strand
CATGACCTGTGCAAGGAATTCGCCGATTTCGCCCAAGGGGAAAACCTCACCGAGGTAAACGCCCTCATTGAAGCCGTCGGTCCTTATTTCACCGGCAAGGTGAATGAGGTCCGGCGCAAAATGTGCGAAAAGCTGCCCCTGAACCCCATTATCAACATGTACCTAATGGTGGCGGGCTATTTCCCCCCAGGCCGGGGTTCAGCTTTTCGTCATCTGGGACCGGCCCAAGCCTCCCCAGATCGAATACAACCGGGTGACCCCCATCTTCACCCTGCCCCGGCGCCTGGGGTTGGAGGCCAAGTTGGGCCAGTTGATCAATCAGAAGGCGCCCCTGTCCCAGATGGCCGGAACGTCCCGGGCCGCCTTGGAAAAGCTGGCCTCCCAGGACGACTACGTGGCGCCGCCCTTCAAACTGGTGAGCATTACGGCCCAGGGGATCTCACAGGCCTGAGTCTCCCCACAGATTGCCCAATTCCTGACCGGAGGTTTGGTAAGAGGGGGTTAAGAGCGCCCGCCCTTAACCCTACCCCCAATCCCCCGCGTCGCGTTTGGCAAGATATTTGGAATAGCGCATCCAGACAGGATTGAGAGCCCCTCACATCAGTATATTTTATTTATTTTATGAGGCGACATGCTTTTTCGCTTCCTTTCTGACTTCGTGTTGGTAATCCATCTGGCTTTTATTCTTTTTGCAATTTTGGGGGTATTTCTGGTCCTTAAGTGGAGGGTTTTGGCTTGGATACATGTGCCTACCTTCCTATGGGCCGCCCTCATCGAATTTGCCGGTTGGGTATGCCCACTCACTCCGCTGGAGAACTGGCTTCGAGAGAAAGGTGGAGGCCTGCCTTACCGAACCACCTTCATTGAACACTATATCCTTCCTCTCCTATACCCTTCTATCCTCACGCGGGACTTGCAGATCTTCTTGGGCTTCTTGGTGCTGAGTATTAATCTGGGACTTTACGGGTGGATCATATGGCGAACTGAAAAAAAGTGAGGAGATTTAAGCGCCATCACTGAGCTTGCGCCATTCCCTGTATTGTCCCTAATCCCTGGCCCCTAATAGTTGATCCTTATCCAGCAGGGCCAGCAGGTCCAGGTGGTCTTCCAGGTGGAAAGGGGCCTCCAGAATCGAGTTCTTGTAGGCGATAAAATCGACTCCGGCCCGTTGGGCCACCAAGCGGTCCACTTCCGAATCGCCGAGGTAAAGGGCGGCCTGGGGCGGAGCCTGGAAATGCTCCAGGATTTTCAGCAAACCTTGGGGATGCGGCTTGGGGAGGGAAACATCGTAGCTGGATACGGTTAAGTCAAAGAGGCCGTCCAGGTGAAAATGCTTCAGAATCAGGGCCAGACTGCGGCCCCGGTTGGTGGCCACCGCGGTGCGGTAATGGGGCCGCAGGGCCGCGAGGACTTCCCGCACGTGGGGCTCCAGCCGCAGCCGGGCAATATAGGGCTCGTTGTTCAGGGTGAACTGGTAGGCTTGGGCCGCGTCTTTGCAGGTGGTCCCCTGAAACAGGAAGTCCACCGCCTGCCCGGAAGTGCTTACCTGGACGTAATCCAACTGTTCCTCGGTCAGGGGCGGTAGGCCGAAATGGGCCAGGATATCGTTGTAAAAGGCGCGGTTCGACTCCCGGGAATCGATGAGCACCCCGTCGCAGTCGTAGATGATGACGGTTTTCGGCATTATTTATCCACAGATAACCCAGATTGCCCAGATTAAATATATCCCAGGAAATCTAACTGGTGGGCGATATAGACCAGTTTCCGGCGCTCCACCTGGCGGCGCCGTTCCTCCACCCAGGCCTGAAAGCGGTCCGGGGCCAGGTCCGGACGCCCCAAGAGGGCCTGGTGGATGGTATGAATGATGAAGTGAAGGAAATAGGCTTCATCCTGAGGATAGCCGTCTTCGCCGGGAAAGACCACCCAGTCGGAGGGTCCCGCGGCCAGCACCGTGGCTCCCGCGGCCTGGAGATGCCCGAAAAGCTGGCGGCCGGTGCGGCTGCCGCCAGTGGGTTGGCCGTCCACCCGGCGGGCATCCATGATCCCATGGTACAGGGCCTCGATCTGCTCGTCCAACTCCAGGGCCGGCTGGAAAATGGTGGCCCCGTCAAAATTAAGGGTGAAGCAAAACGTTCCCCTCTTCTTTAACAAGGACAGCATCCCCGGCAGGGCGGCAGAAAGGGGCGTCAGGTCCAGGAAGGCATGGGCCAGGAGCAGATCCCAGACCCGGCGCCCTTGCTCCCGATGGATAAAGTCAAAGAGATCAATGGCCTCAAACGCGCCCCGAACCTTCAAGTTCTGGCCGCTGAGGATGAAACCGCCGTCTTTCCAGGTTAAATCCGCTTTCCGGGCCGCGGCGAAGCGCTCCAGGCGGGGCTCGGCCTCCACAATGTTGGCTCTTTCCAGGTCGATGCCGGTATAAGCGCCGTTAAACAGGATTCCCCTTTCCACTAGCCGCTCCAACGTGACGCCGATGCCGCAGCCCACCTCCAGGATCCGCAAAGGGACCTCGGATTGCCCCATGAACACCCTCCGGGCCAATTCTGCGGCCACCTCGCGGTTCAAGGCCCGGTCATCCACGCTCTTTTTGGCCGCCAGGTAACGCTGAAAGGAGTATGGGAGAGGCGGATTCAAGGCTTCAGCCCTGGAAATTCGTGCAGAAACCGGTGGATGCGGGCCACGGTTTCTCCCCAGGTGGGGTGGGTCCCGGCCCGCCGCCGGGCCGCCAGACTCATGGCCAGCAGGCGCTGGCGGTCGGTCAGCAGAAGGTGCAAACAATCCGCCAGTGCCGGCACATTCCCCGGAGGCACCAGAAAGCCGTCCCGCCCATGGGTGATAACTTCCTGGGCGCCCCCGGAAGTGGAAGCAATGGCCGGCAGGCCGGCGCGCATACCTTCCAGATAGACGATGCCCAAAGCCTCGTAAAAGGAAGGAACCGCCAGGACCTGGGACTGGGCCAATAAGGAGGACAAATCCGCCGCGGACCGCGGTCCCAGCAGCATCACCGGCCCATCCAATCCCAGCTCGGTGATTTGTTGGCGCAAGGACCGGACGTAAGCAGGGTCATCGGTGAGGCTCCCAGCCACCCGAAGGCGCCACTGACCCCGGGGCAGGCGGGCCAGGGCGGCTATCAGGATATGGAGTCCTTTCCGGGGGATGAGGTTGGCCACGGCCACAATCTCCAGGGGGCCGGACTGCAAAGCCCGCCGGGAGATGTCATCCGGGGTCGTGGAACCGGGTAGGCGGTCCCCGCCGGGATGCGCCACCACCCAGGGCCGCCCGTCTCCGGCCAACCTTTCCACCTCCCGGCGGATGGCGTGACTGATGTAAATAAACCCATCCACGGAATCCAGGTATTTTTGTTCCACCCAGCGGTAAAGATGCTGTTTCCCAGGGGGATGCGTCTCACAGGAGCGTAAATGGAGCACCAGAGAAATAATGGGATAAGGCGGGGCGGACTTAAGACGGCGGTTCAGCCAAAAAAGCGAGGGGTGGGCCAACTCATCCTGGAGGAGGAGGTCCAGGGGGGCTTGCCGGAGGCGGCGCAACAACGCGCCGGAAAAGTTGTCCAGGAGGCTTACGGGGTAGCTCCGCCAGGGGAGCGAGATGACTTCCACCTCATCGCCCCGGCTCCGCAGATAATCCACCAGAATGCGGTCATAAAGGAACCCGCCGGAGAGCAGGTCCAGGCTGCCGTAAAGGAGGAGGCCGAGGCGCACTTAATTTCCGGTCTTCGGTCTTCAGTCTTCGGTCTTGGGTAAAAAACCCAAGGCTATAGATAAGGGACCGGGGAAGCGGGGTCTGCGCCCCCGACTTCCCCGGTCTATTCCACCCTCAAGTGATTGGGAGGAGGGGTAAGGGGTTTCACCGGCTGGCAGCCGCGGCGCCTTACCCTATTCCCCGTTATCTCACAGGGCTTGCACTTCTTTGACCCCGGGCACTTCTTTTACCAGGAATTTTTCCACGCCCTGTTTCAGAGTCACCTGGGACATGGGGCAACCTTTGCAGGCGCCGGTTAACATCACCTTCACCACGCCGTCGGCTACGTCCACCAGTTGAATATCGCCGCCGTCCCGTTGGAGCATGGGCCGGATCTTTTCCAGAGCTTTTTCCACCTGTTCTTTCAATGCAATCCTCCAATAAGCGTTTATGTTGTTAATAATAATATCCCGCGCTGAATTTGTCAAAGCAATCCGGGGCATGGGCCAGGGGCGCGGACCTGGGGATTTGTCTTCAAGAATGTCGGATTTTTCCTTGACCTTTCGTACCCAGATGCCCATAATTTGATAAATGGGGGAGAAAATGGGTAACAGGAGTCGGGGGATTTTCTTTTTGGCGGCCGCGCTTTTGATATGGGGGTTGCTGGCCGCTCCCCCCGCGTCTGCCGCCTGGCAAAGCCCCTTCGCCTTTCGCCTGGTGGCGCAAAACCCCATGGAAGCCCAGATGCTGGAGGAAAAGCCTTTCCAGGCCCAAACTTCCAGCGGCTTTACCGGGTCAGTCCCCAGAGGCAAGGACGGCGCCAAGATTCCCCTTCCCTACAATCTGGAAATGGGCATATCTTTCCGGTATAACCAGGATCCCGCCTTAGATGTCTCCCGCCGTCCCCCGTCATCCATGTTGTTCAATTATTCCATGGACTACCGCCTGCTCCCCAATCTCAAGGTGGGCTTGCACGGCTACCTGTACCGGCATGACACCGGGGAGAGCATGGCCTTTTCCCCCCGGGCCATGAGTGATACGGCGGTGGGCCTGGGGCCGGGACTGAAATATGACTTGGGGCGGTGGAGCTTTGTCTTGAAGAGCCAGATGGAGGCCAACCCGGAGCGGGGCGAAGCCGGCTTCCAGAACTGGCTCCGGGTCTGGTACGCGTTTTAAAGCCGGGTTGCGGTTTGCGGTTTTCGGTTAAAAAAATTCTCATCACCA
>VGSO01000233.1 GCA_016874945.1 Deltaproteobacteria bacterium | reverse complement strand
TCAATGCCGGAACTGTAGTCTTCGATGAAGCCCGGTTCATCGCCAAAGAGTTCCTGATAGAGCATGGCGAAGCGGTGAGAACGGGCGGATTCAGAGGGGGAAGGGTTCTCCATCCATTTTAAGTAAGCCCAAAAAGTCTTGTCCCAGGCAGCCTGGCGGATATCCGGCAGGCGCGTCCCCTTCTCGGCAAGTTTGCTGGGCTTGCTCATGGCTTGAGGCTTTGTTTTTCCGAACTATTCTTAAAGCCAGTTCAAAGGCGGCGGCGAGCCGGATGATTTTCACATCGGAGAGGCCCTTGATGTGCAAAAGTTTTTCGAGTGGCTGATTGGCCATGCCCTCCAGGGAGCCGAATTTCTTAAGAATATCGGCCGCGATAAGTTCTGCGGGCCGGTCCTTGATGCCGGGAGAGATGAGGATGGATAGAAGCTCGGCTTCGGTGAGACTGGCCGGCCCCAGTTCGCGGAGCTTACCGCCGGGATGACGCCATGAAGGGTTCATTGGGAAGATCCTTTTTTGCATTTTCATACGAGAAAGGAGGAAAGTCAATAAACCAGGTTTCGGGGTTGCCACTTGGGGCGGCAGGGGTTAAAGTTGGTAGAAATGGCGGGCCGGGTGCTGCCTAGATACGGCAGTGGCTCAAAATTTTTGGCCTGGCAAGGAAGCATGAAAGGAGTCCAAGCGGGAGCTTGGCCTTAAAATAGCGTTCCCAAGCAGTAATTCATGAGCCTTCGGCTCTCTCAAAACCATGAAAAGTATTGGTGGCACAGGCTTTCCAGCCTGTGCATCTTGAGCTTTTCGGAACAGGAGCTTGGGAACGAGTAGAGAGCAGTCGGGAACAGCCGGGGGCGGCTGTTCTACATTTTTCGTTAAGGAATTGGCGGGCCGGGCCCGCCCCACCGAGAATAGGATTTAAGGAACGGCGCGGGGAACGCGCCCTAGATATGGCCAATTTGCTACTTATCAGCGTGGCGGAGTATGACACCCGGGTGGCCCTGGTGGAAGACGGGCGCCTGGTGGAAATTCACCTGGAGCTGTCCGCCCAAGACGGTCCCACGGGCAATATCTACAAAGGCCGGGTGGTGAAGCTGCTGCCGGGCATGGCCGCGGCCTTCGTGGACGTGGGTCTGGAGCGGCCGGCCTATTTGTTTGCCGAAGACGTTTCGGCCCAGGAGGATGAATTTTATCACCTGTGGCTGCCCCCCGAGGAGGGGGCGCCGGGGCGGCGGGTTCAGCCGACGGCCATTGAGGAGCTGCTCCACGAGGGCCAGGAAATCCTGGTGCAGGTGCTGCGGGGGCCCATGGGCGGTAAAGGGGCCCGGCTCACCACGCATATCACCCTGGCGGGCCATTGCCTGGTGTATATGCCCACCTTCCCCCAGTTGGGAGTTTCCCGGCGCATCACCGAGGAAGGCGAACGCCAGCGCCTCAGGGGCCTGTTGGAAGAATTGCGCCCGGGGGAGGGGGGGCTCATCGCCCGCACTGCCGCCCGGGGCGCGGACCGGGAGGAGCTGGCCCGGGAGCAGGAAACCCTGGTCAATCTGTGGAAGCGAATTCAGCGCAAGAAAGACGCGGCGGCCGCGCCGTCTTTGCTGCACCAGGAAATGGACACGGTCCGGCGGTTGGTCCGGGAACTTTACACCCCGGAAATTGACCGGGTGGTGGTGGATGAGCCCCGGGGGTACGAGCGGGTGCAGCAATACCTGGAATCGCTCAACTCTCTGGAGAAATACCGGGTGGAGCTATATTCCGGCCCGGAGTCCATTTTTTCCCATTTCGGGGTGGATCTGGAGTGGAAGCGGCTGCTGGCCCCCCAGGTTTGGCTCAAGAGCGGGGGGCACCTCTTGTTTGGCTCCACGGAGGCCCTTACCGCCATCGACGTCAACACCGGTCGCTTCGTGGGGCGCCATCATTGGGAAGAGACCATCCTGAAGACCAACCTGGAGGCGGCCAAGGAGATCACCCGGCAACTGCGGCTGCGCAACATTGGGGGCCTCATAGTCATCGATTTCATCGACATGGAGAAGGCGGCCAACCGGGAGCTGGTCTACCAGGAACTGGCCCAGGGGCTGAAACATGACCGGGCCAAGACCACGGTGCTGCCCATTTCGCCCCTGGGGCTGGTGGAAATGACCCGGCAGCGCCTGCGGGGCAGCCTGGGGCAGGCGGTGACCGAACCTTGCTCTTGCTGCGGCGGCAAGGGCGCGGTTATCTCCCCCCTGGTCCTGGCCTGCGACCTGCTGCGGCAACTGGCTGCGGAGGCCCGGGAATTTCCCCGCTGCCGGCTGGTGGTGGAGGTGAACCCGGAGGTGGGCGCGGTGCTCAAAGAGGAGGGAGAAAGGCTGTTCCAACGCCTGGCGGCAGGATACCAGGTGCAGGTGGAAATCATCGACCGGCCTAATTTCCTTCCGGACCAGTTTGAAATAACCCACGAGTTGGTCTAATTATAGGCGAAAAGGGGAAAGGGCGAAATGGCGAAAGGGCGAAAGGGCGAAAGGGCGAAATGGGAGGAAAAGGGGAAATTGGTGGAAAGGAAAAAAGTAGAAACATTTGAAGATCTTTTAGTATGGAAAAAGGGGATAGAGATTGTTAAGAAGATTTATGTTCTCACAAGGTCGGGAGACTTAAGCCGGGATTTCAATTTTCGAGACCAATTGCGAAAGGCGGCTCTTTCCATTCCGACCAATATTGCTGAAGGTTTCGAGAGGGCTTCCCGTAAAGAATATGTCAATTTCCTTAATATTGCCAAAGGATCAGCCGGTGAGATTCGCAGCTTATTGAGGGTGGCAATGGAGATAGGCTATCTGGAACCGGGAAAGCATTTTGAATTGAGCATTGAGATAGCAGAATTAAGCCGTTATCTATCTAACCATAGAGCCTCTTGCAAAATTATGTAGCCGCAGGCTTCAGCCTGCGTCGGCACAGGCTGGAAAGCCTGTGCTACCGGATATTTCTTTAAGCAACATGGAAAAATCGCAGCCTCAAAATGAATTTTGCAAGAGGCTCCATATTAAATCTTTAAGAGAGCCAAGGAGATGATCCCTTTTCGCCTTTTCGCCTTTTCCCCTTTGGCTTGTTAGTCGCTTATGGTGAGGTCCCTTTTGGGGTTTTATTAATGGCTTTGGCTCCGATTATTCTAGGCACCGCGGGTCACATCGACCACGGCAAAAGTTCGCTCATCAAGTCCCTGACGGGCATTGACCCGGACCGGCTCAAAGAGGAGAAGCTCCGGGGCATCACCATCGAGTTGGGGTTCGCCTACCTGGAGCTGCCCACGGGGCAGCGCCTGGGGATCGTGGACGTCCCGGGTCACGAACGCTTTGTGCGCCACATGGTGGCCGGGGCCACGGGCATGGACCTGGTGGCCCTGGTCATCGCCGCGGACGAAGGGGTCATGCCCCAGACCCGGGAGCACCTGGAGATCTGCCAGCTCCTCCGGGTCAAACACGGCCTGGTGGTCCTCACCAAGGTAGACCTGGTGGAGCCGGACTGGCTGGAGCTGGTGGAGGAAGAAATCCGGGAGGCCCTGGCGGGGACGTTTTTGAAGGGCGCGCCCATGGTGCGTTTCTCCGCGGTGACCCTGGAAGGGAAGGACCAGCTCCTGGCCACCCTGGCGGAGTTGGCGGCCCAGGTCCCCCCCAAACCGCCCTCGGGCATCTTTCGGCTACCCATCGACCGGGTCTTCACCATCAAGGGCTTCGGCACCGTGGTCACCGGCACGGCCATTTCCGGCAGGCTCAAGGTGGGGGACGCGGTCATGGTCTACCCCCCGGGATACAAGGCCCGGGTGCGGAGTCTCCAGGTGCACGGGGCCTCGGTGGAGGAGGCCCTGGCGGGCAGCCGCACCGCCATCAACCTCCAGAGTCTGGAAAAGGAGGAGGTGGAGCGGGGCATGGTGGTGGCCCCGCCGGGGGCCTTGATCGCCGGCCGCCGTCTGGACGCGCACCTGGAAATTCTGCCCACCGCCCCCCGGCCCCTGAAGCACCGCCAGGCGGTGCGTCTCCATACCGGAACCAGCGAACGGGTGAGCCTGCCTTTACTGTTGGACGCGGACGAATTGGCCCCGGGCGCCTCGGGATACGTGCAATTTTTTCTCCGGGAGCCGCTGACTTTGAAGCCCGGGGACCGTTTTGTCATTCGCAGCTTTTCGCCCGCCTTCACCTGGGGGGGCGGCATCATTCTCCACGTCAATCCCCCCCGCCACCGGCGGCGCCAGGCCTCGGTGCTGGAGGGCCTAAAAACCCTGGAGCAGGGGGAGCCGGAAGATATTTTGAGCTATTACCTGGCGGAGGCCGGGCCCGGGGGCCGCTCCCGGTCAGAACTGGAAGCGCTGCTCCCCTGGGACCCGGGTGAATTAAAGCGGCTCTTGGACCAGCTTGCTTCCCAGGGCCGGGTCATCCTTCACGACCCGGAAAACCAGAGATACCTGCTCAACGACACGGCCAAAGACCTGGAAGAGCAGATCTCCAAACACCTGGGGGCTTACCATAAGCAGAATCCCCTGAAGCCGGGGCTGTCCAAGGAAGAACTGCGGCGCAAGCTGCCGCCCCAGATGGAGGTGCGGCTCTTCAATTACCTGCTGGGCCAGCTTACCAGCAAAAAGCAGATCGTCGTGGATAAGGACCTGGTGCGCCTGGCCGGCCACCGGGTCACCCTGGTGGGGGCGGAAGAAGAGCTCATCAGCCGCCTGGCGGCCCTTTACGCCCGGGGCCACCTGAGCCCGCCCACCCTGAAGGAGGCCGGGGCGGCCCTGGACCTTCCCCCCGACAAACTAAAGCAGCTTTTGACGGTCCTGGTGAACCAGGACCGCGTGGTGAAGGTCAAAGAAGACCTGTATTTCCATCAGGAGGCCATCGCCCAACTCAAGGGGGCCCTGGTGGAGTTCCTGAAAAAATACAAGGAAATCAACGTTCTCCAGTTCAAAGACCTTACCCAGACCACCCGCAAGTTCACCATCCCGCTGCTGGAATACTTCGACACCACCCGGGTGACGGTGCGGG
>VGSO01000232.1 GCA_016874945.1 Deltaproteobacteria bacterium | reverse complement strand
TCCCTCCCTTGGAAACTGACTTTTGTTTTTCGTTCCATATATCCCTCCTTAGTCCTTTTTGGTTATGGAGAATCAGAATGCTATGTCGGGTATCAAGTCCCATTTTTTTTGTTAACATACCAAAATTAGAGAAATTTTCAAGAAAATATAAAAAAGATTGACATAAAACTATAGCTTATTACTCCACCATACCATGGAAATTACTATAAAAAAGCGTCAAAGGCTGTTCCGCAATCCGGAGTCTAATTCCCGGTCTGTCCCCCTAATCATCCAGATCGCTCTTAAAAAACTGCTGGCTGGAGGCCCGGCCCTTGGGGGTAACTTCCTGGGGTTCTTCTTCTTCGGGGTAGAAGGTCTCGCCTTCTTCCACCGCCACTTCGTCATCCGCCGCGGGCGGCGGCTCCATGCCTCTCCGGGCCAGGACCGCGCCGGAAAATTCCGGGAACTGCTCCACCGGCTGGTTCTTCAGGGCTTCTTTGGTGTAGGCGATGAAGATGGGGGCCGCGGCCTGGGAGCCGGTCTCCTTGGGCCCCAGGCTGCGCTCATCGTCCATGCCCACCCAGGCGCCGGTGATCAGGGAGGGCGTGAACCCGATGAACCAGGCGTCCCGGGTCTTGTTGGTGGTGCCGGTCTTACCGCCTACGGGCCGGCCTAAGACCTTCACCCGGGCGCCGGTGCCCCGCTCCACCACCCCGAGCATCAGGTGGGTCATGGTTTGGGCCACCGCGGGATCAAGGACCTGGCGCTTTTGTAGGCGCTCCTCCACCAGGATGCGGCCGTCCCGGTCCTCGATGCGTTCGATGAAAATGGGGTCAACCAGATACCCCTGGTTGGGGAACACGGAATAGGC
The DNA here is from genome assembly GCA_016874945.1 of Deltaproteobacteria bacterium. Lineage (GTDB taxonomy): Bacteria > Desulfobacterota > Desulfobaccia > Desulfobaccales > 0-14-0-80-60-11 > VGSO01. The sequence goes on along the minus strand of VGSO01000232.1, from coordinate 4,153 downwards.
CCGGGTCAGCTCCATGAGGGTCACTTCCGAGGATCCCAGGGCCGAGGAGTAGTTGGGATAGATGGGGCTGGCGATCCCCAGGGTCTTGGCCATATTGACGGTGGCGGGGACGCCCAGGGCCATCATCAGGCGCACCGTGGGCACGTTCCGGGAGCGGGCCAGGGCTGTGGCCAGGCTGATGGGGCCGTCGAAGGTGTGGTCATAGTTCTGGGGCGTCCAGGCCTGGCCCCGTTTACCGCCGGGGAGCGAGATGGGCGCGTCCAGCAGCGTGGAATCAGGCCGGTACCCTTTTTGGATGGCCGCCGCGTAGATGATGGGCTTAAAGGCCGACCCCGGCTGGCGGCGGGCCTGGATGGCCCGGTTGAAGGAGCTGTCGTTGAAGTCCTTGCCGCCCATGACCACCCGGACCTGCCCGGTTTTTAATTCCATGGAGAACAGGCCCCCCTGGATCATGGGAGCAGCGACCAGGGTGGCGCTCCACCGGCCGGTGCGCTTGTCCTGGGCGCCCAACCGCACCTGGATTACGTCCCCGGGCTGGAGCGAAGCCATTAGCCCCGTGGCTTTCTGTTCTTCCCCGGCCGTCAGGACCCCCCCATGCTCGCCCAGGCGGATAGTCAATCCCCCGGAGGCGGAAGCGGAGGCGGAGGCGGTCTTGGCGCGGCGTTTATCCCCGCGTTTATCCGCCGGGGCCACCACTCCCCGCACCAGCAGGCCCTTGCGGGGCGGATATTTGCGGAAGTACCGCACCTGGCTCTCCTGAAAGGCGGCCAGCTCCTTGCCCCGGAGGCGCTTCAGAGGCCCCTTGAAGCCATTGCGTTTCACCACCCCGTCCACCCCCTGGTTGACGGCCTCCTGGGCCACCCGGTGGAGGCCCACGTCCGCGGTGGTATAAACCCGGAGCCCCAGGTTAAAGACCTGGTCCCGGCCAAAGCGGTCCTCCAGAAGCGTGCGCACGTGCTCGGTGAAGTAGCCGCACTCCTTGATGTAGTCCGGCCGGTGGGGTCTGAGCTTCAACGGCAGGCTCATGGCCTTGGCCATGTCCGCCTGGGTAATGAATCCCACTTCCGCCATGCGCTTGAGCACGTAAGCCTGGCGCTCCTTGGACCGCTGGGGGTTGAGGTAGGGGGAGTAACGGCTGGGGGCCTTGGGGATGCCCGCCAGCAGGGCGGATTCCGCCAGGGTCAGGTCTTCCACGTGCTTGGAGAAAAACTCCTGGGCCGCAGCCTCCACCCCGTAAGCCCCGTGGCCTAAAAATATGTGGTTCAGGTAGAGGCTGAGAATTTCTTCTTTGGTCAGGTAGTTGTCAATGCGGTAGGCCAGCACCGCTTCCCGGATCTTGCGGGCGAAGCTCTTCTCCGAGGTGAGCATGATGCGCTTCACCACCTGCTGGGTAATGGTGCTGCCGCCCTGGACCACTTCCCCGGCCTCCAGGTTCCGGACGAAGGCCCGGACGATGCCGGTCAAATCCACCCCCGGGTGCTCGAAGAAGCGGGCGTCTTCCGCGGCCACGAAGGCCAGGATTAGATGCCGGGGCAGGCGGCTGTACGGCACCTCGATGCGCCGCTCCGAGTAAAACTCTCCGATGAGCCGGCCGTCCCGGGCAAAGACCCGGGTCACCACCGAGGGGCGGTATTCCTTGATCTCCGTGAAGTCCGGGAGGTCCCGGATGAAGTGGTAGTAGATGTACCCGGCCCCCGCGGCCGCGGCCAGGAACGCGGTGAAAATCAGCCCGTACAGGACGAACCCCAAGCGCTTGGCCCAGCGCCGCCGCTGGCGGTATTTATCCCAACGCGGGGGATCGGTGGTTTTCTTGAAAATCTTCACTTTAAAAACGGTTTTCGGTTTTCGGTTTCCGGTTTCCGGTTTTCGGTTAAAGGATTAATGCCCTTTTCCCCAGTAGGGGCGGGGTTCCCCCGCCCGTTCGCCCGTTTCCCGCGTTGCATAGTTTTTACCATAGTGGCACAGGCTTTCCAACCTGTGCCGGTAGGAGCCGGCGGCTCGCCCAGCTCCTTAGGGTGCGTCTTACGCACCAATAATTTTTGGAAATTGACCGCGCCCAAAGAGCCGGGGAAAAGGGAAGGAGTGGAACAGGGCTGCGAAGACCTAATCCCTAATCCCTATTCCCTGTTTATATGTTACTCCCCTTCTTGGAAATTTGCAATAAATTGGGCCACCTGGAGGGCCAGACTCACGCACACGTTCCCGTCCATGCACCGGGACGCATCCGGCTTGTCAATATAAGTAGACAACTTATGCGCCCCTTTGGTTAAGGTCAGGACGTACGCCTTTTTCTCGGCGTCCCAGTTCAGGCTGGGCGCGACGCCGTGCTGGGCGATCTCCGGGTGCAGCTCCAGGATCTTGTCCTTCAGACCTGCAATAGTATAACCCATGGCCTAGTCTCCTCGTTGAGAAATTTTCCCCTGGCCGAGCCGCGGCCCTCCCTGGGGGTTTATAGGGGTTGCCCAAAGTAATTTCCCCGTAGCGGGGCACGGCGAGCCGTGCCCAAGGTGCAGGGGCACAGCACGCTGTGCCCCTACGTCAAAAAACCATCGGAAAAAACTTTTGGCAATCGCTATAGCTTAAAATAGGGAGGGAGGGCTTTATCGGCAAGGAGAGGGCCAATTTTTCCCGGGGGAGGATGTGTAGCCGATAACGCGATCCAATAAAACTGTGGAGTAGCCCCCCGGCTGTTTAAATGTAAGGTGCGCCTCGGGCGCCATTTTCAGCTTTTTGAGTGCGGCAGGCCTTCCGTGCCCGCCGAAACAAACCCGCGGGAGATATTGACCATGGCGGGCGCGGAGGCCCGCCCCACCAGGCTTGGGTAATCCGGTGAATCGCATTTAACGCGCAAGCTGGCGAAGCGCACCCCTATCAATCCGTATCCAGCCCTGTATAAAACCTCGCCCACACCGGATAATGGTCGGAGACCTTAACGGCCTGCTGGGGGGTGAGTCCGTATTCCTCGTCGAAGCGGAAGACCCGGGCCTCGCCGGTGAAATCCTCCTTGCAGGGGTCGGTGATGATGATGCGGTCGTAGGCGCAGGGTTCGTCGTTGGCTATCGTGGTATCCAGGTGTCCCTCCGGGAGCCAGGTGGTGCCGGGAATGGGGTTGGGCTGCTGGCGATCATAATAATCGCAGTCGGCGTTCAGGTCCCCCAGGATGATGAAATCTCCTTCCTGGGGGAACTTCTCCCGGGCAAAGGCCAGGACGTCCTTCAAGGCCCGGATTTCCTGGGTGGCCACGTCCGGGTCGGTGTGGATATTGATCAACACAAAGTCGAATTTTCCCTTCAGACATTTGAACTTTACCATAAAGGGCTCCCGGTTGAAGGGATCGGTCCCGGCGGGTTCCTGGTAAAGGACGGGCTCCCCCACCGGCGCCACCCGGTCAATGCGGTAGATAAAGGCATAGGATTCCCGAGGCTCCTTTAGGCCCAGCCGGGGACTGAGGATCACCGCGTAGAGGTTCCCCAAGTCATCCACCATGCGCTCCAATTTTATGATGGCGGCGCCGGACTTATCCCGGATCTCCTGGATGGCCACCAGGTCGAAGCGGGCCACAGTCTGGGCCAGGACCTGCATCACTTCGGGTTTTTGGGCCTTCTTTTTTCCAAAAACTTGAATATTGAACGTGGCGATGGTAAGGGTATCCGGGGCCGGCGCCGGGGAAACGACTGGCTGGGGTTGGTGGTCCTGGGCCAGGGCGAGGCTCCATTCCGCCAGGGAGGTGGGCGCCAGGGCCACAACGGCCAGCAACAGGACGGAGAGAAAAAACCTCCTGGCTTTTCCCATATACGGTCTCCATTTAGGGGTGGTCATTAAAGCGAGCCGCCCGCCCCTGCGAGCGCCGGCTAATACCAAGTTGCGCTCAAAGAGGTAATTTTGAGTTTGTCATTCTGAACGGAGCGAAGCGGAGTGAAGAATCTAGATTCTTCGCTGCGCTCAGAATGACAATTCTACTCGTTTGATCGCAACTCGGTATTAGGGGGCGCCCACCGCCCCATTTCATGGCGCGTAAGCCGCTCCTTACCAGAGATCATTTGCGATACGGCTCAATAAGCTCCCTCAGATATTTCACCGATGTTTCCTTGGCGGCGTAGGCATAAGTCAGGGATAGATTCCGGTCCAGGGTCCGGTACTGGATGGCCTCGGC
>VGSO01000231.1 GCA_016874945.1 Deltaproteobacteria bacterium | reverse complement strand
TTTCCGATTCGGCATTTTCATGATAAAAAAATGATTTATAAGGAAGCGGGGTGGCGGGTTAACGGGTTGGCGGTAAAGCTACATTCCTGCCCACTGGCAACTGCTCACTGCTCACTGCTCACTGATTACTGATTACTGAAACCATGGAGCTTCGCCCTCTTACTCTACCTCTTCCCCCTGACCGCACCGTCCGGGCGGTCCTGGGAATTCCCCGCAGCACCACCATGGTCGCAGTGCTGGTGCTGGCCCACGGCGCCAACAACAACATGGACCACCCCCTCATCGCCGGGGTCCACCAACGGCTGGCCCGTAACGGACTGGTGACGGTGCGGTTTAACTTCCCTTATATGGAGGAAGGACGCCAGAAACCCGATCCGGACTACGTCCTGGAAGGGGTTTACCGCCTGGTGGTGGAGTGCCTGGGGGAAATGGAAGAGTTCAAAGGTCTGGAATTTTATCTGGGAGGCAAATCCATGGGCGCCCGGATAGCCGCGCAAATCGTGGCCCAGGACCTGGGGGCCAGCGGCCTGGTATTTCTGGGTTATCCCCTGCACCCGCCGGGCAAGCCCGAAAACTTGCGGGATCAGCCCCTGTACCGGCTCCCCTGCCCGGCCCTGTTCATTGAAGGCTCCCGGGACCCCTTCTGCCGGCTGGACCTCCTGGGGCAGGTCCTGGGCAAGATGCCGGTGCGCACCGACCTCCACCTCATTCCGGGAGTGGGCCACTCCTATGAGACCAGCGGACGCCCCATGGCTCCGGAAATCGTGGATGAGGTGACCCGGGTAATCCTGGGATGGCTTAACAGCTTGTGACGTTTTCGGTTTTCGGTTTAAAAAAGATGACATTGTAATTGTGAACTACTGATATTCTTAAAAATAAGAGCTGACAGCTTATACCGTTTTCGGTTTTCGGTTTTCGGTTTTCGGTTAAAAGAATAAACGATATTAACAAGTTAAACAGGAAGTTTGTTTCATTTGAAAATGAAAATGGTATTAAAGGTCTTGACTATGCCGATGCTGTTTCACCGAAACCCGAAAACCGAAACCCGAAAACCTTAAGTGCCCTTGCCCTTATGAGTGTCATTTTAATCATCGACGACGACGCCCCCACCCGGGAAGCCCTGGAGGCCGGCTTGAAAAAGCTGGGCCATGAGATCCACACCGCCGGCACCGGCGCCCAGGCCCTGGACGAAGTGCGGCGCTACCCCCCGGACCTGGCCATCATCGACCTCAGGCTCCCCGACATGACCGGCACCGAACTTTTTGGGGCCTTGCGCATCTTAAGGCCGGAAGCCATCGCCATCATGATTTCGGGCCACGCCACCGTGGATGAAGCCGTGTCTGCCTTGAAACGGGGGATTTACGACTTCATCACCAAGGACTTCCGCATGCAGGATTTGCGCAAGGTGGTGAGCAAGGCCCTGGAGACCCAGAAGCTCATCGTGGAGAACCAGCGCCTGCGCCAGGCCCTCCAGGATCGGGGTCCCACGGGCCGCATCATCGGCCGCAGTTCCGCGCTGCTCAAAGTGATCCACATGGTCCACCAGGTGGCTTCCATCAAGAGCACCGTGCTGCTGTCCGGGGAAAGCGGGGTGGGCAAAGAACTGGTGGCCGAAGCCATCCACTATCAAAGCCCCCGCAAAGACAAGCCCCTGGTGAAGCTCAACTGCGGCGCGCTCCCCGAAGGCCTCATCGAGTCCGAGCTTTTCGGCCACGAAAAGGGGGCCTTCACCGGCGCCATCCAGCAGCGCAAGGGCCGCTTTGAACTGGCCGACGGCGGCAGCTTTTTCCTGGATGAAATCAGCGAAATCCCCCAGGCCACCCAGGTGAAGCTCCTCCGGGTGCTTCAGGAAGGGGAATTTCAACGGGTGGGGGGCAGCCAGACCTTGAAGGGGGACGTGCGCATCATCGCGGCCACCAACGTGGACCTGGAAGCCGCGGTGGCGGCCGGCCGCTTCCGCAAGGACCTCTTTTACCGCCTGAACGTCATCCACCTGCGCATTCCGCCCCTGAGGGAACGGGTGGAAGACATCCCGTTGCTGGCCCTCAATTTCCTGGACAAGTTCTGCCTGGAGAACGACCGGCCGCCCATGGGATTCAGCCCCGAAGCCATGGCCGCGCTCAAGCGCTACGGTTGGCCGGGGAACGTCCGGGAGCTGCAGAACGTGGTGGAGCGCTCCGTGGCCTTGTGTGAAGGCCCCACCGTGGAGTTGGCGGACCTCCCCGATGAAATCCGGGCCCACTCCCCCGCGAATGACAAGATCGTTCTCCCTGTGGGCGCGTCCATGGAAGAAATCGAGCGTCTGGCCATCCTCCAGACCCTGAAAAAGACCGGCGGCGACAAGGAACTTACCGCCCGCCTGTTGGGCATCGGCCTGGCCACCCTGTACCGCCGCCTCAAGGACATGGAAGTGAAGGAAACCCCGGAGGCTGCGGAAGGCTTATAATACAGTTTTCAGTTTTCGGTTTCCGGTTTTCGGTTAAAAGAATGGGAGTTATCAATGATTTACAATTTGATTTCGGAGTATGTGAACCATTGGCTCACTTTAAAACCATGAAAAGCCTTGGTGGCACATCGCGGCCTAAAGGCCGCAACCAAACTAAAAAATGACCTAATTACATTAATCAAATCAAGGTGTTACAGGCAATATCTTCGCGAAAAAACCAGAAACTCGGATTCAGTAGCACAGGCTTTCCAGCCGGTGCCGGTTGCGCGAGGCGCACCACTTGAAACTTGAAACTCGAAACTAAAAACTTTCCGTAACCGAGATCCCAACATGATAACCTTTCTGGACTTGAGACCCCTGCCGGTGAAAGAGGCCGAGGCCGTCATCCTGCCCATCCCCTACGAAGCCACCACCACTTACGGGGCCGGCGCCCGGGAAGGCCCCGAGGCCATCCTAACCGCGTCCCGCCAGGTGGAGCTCTGGGACGAAGATCAGGGTTGGGACCCCAGCGACAAGGTGCGACTGGCCACGGCCATGCCCCTTACTCCCGAAGTTTCCGGTCCCCAGGCCATGCTGGAGAAAATCCGCCGCACCGTGCAGCCCTGGGTCTCCCAAGGCAAACTCGTCCTGGCCCTGGGGGGCGAACACACCATCACCCTGGCCCTGGTTCAGGCGGCCCAGACCCGCTATCCCGACCTGCACATCGTGGCCCTGGACGCCCACGCGGATCTGCGGGAATCCTACGACGGCTCCAAATACTCCCACGCCTGCGTCCTGCGCCGGGTCTATGAGCTGGGCCGGCCCCTGACGCTCCTGGGAACCCGCAGCTACTCCCGGGAAGAAGCCGACCTTATGTGGGTGGCCCCCCGCTTTAAAATATTCAAGGCCCGGGAACTTCACACCCCGGCGGGTTGGGACCAGGCCCTGGCCCACCTTCAGGCCATCCCCGGCCCGGTTTACCTGACCATCGACCTGGACGCCCTGGACCCGGCCATCATGCCGGCAGTGGGCACCCCGGAGCCGGGAGGCCTCACCTACTACCAGGTCCTAACCATCATGGAAACCCTGGCCCGGCGCGGCCCCGTCATCGGCCTGGACCTGGTGGAACTGGCCCCCATCCCCGGCCACCGGGTGAGCGACTTCACCGCGGCCCGGCTGCTGTATAAGGCGATAAGTTATATTTATGGCTCACGCCGGCCAGCGTGAGTCAATATTTATCCGCAGATTTCACAGATTAACACAGATTTTTAAGAATCTGTGACAATCTGCGTAATCTGTGGATGGTCATTTGAGGCGGACTCATGCGCAGGAAATCCGAAGACTTTCACAACGGCGCCAAGGACGGCCTGACGCCGCTGGAGCCGTTGGACCTGAACCAAGTCCAGGATTTTGACCAACTGCTCCGGGCCATGAGCAAGACCGCGTTCGGCGGCCGCACTCTGGGAGAAGCCGCGGACGTCTTGGAAACTATGATTAGAGATGAAGATTGCCTCATAGTGGGCACTTTCTCCGGGGCTATGAGCGTGGCCAAGATGGGGCTGCTCATCTGTGAGATGATGGACCGGGGCTGGCTCAAAGTCATCATCACCACCGGGGCGCTCATAGCCCACGGGTTCATCGAAACCCTGGGAAGGCCGCACTACAAATATTCGGAACGCGTGTCCGACCGGGACCTCTATTTACAGGGCTACAACCGCATTTATGACACCCTGGAGATGGAGGCCAACCTGGACTACGCCGAGGAAATCTTCCGGGAAGTGTTGGAAAAGCTCGATCCCCAGGAGGTCTGGTCTTCGGCAAAATTATGCCAGGAATTGGGCAGATATTTGGCGGAGCACACCGCACAGCCGGGGATTCTGCGGAACGCGTATCTGAAAGACGTGCCCATCTTCATCCCGGCCTTCACCGACTCGGAGCTGGGCCTGGACCTGGCCATCCACATGGTGCGCCAGGCCGCGGCGGCCGGCCGGGGGTTGCCCGAGGCTCTTACCACCCTGACGCTTAATTTCAACCCCTTTCTGGATTTGGGCATGTATGCCGAAAGAATCCTGGGCGCCAAAAAGCTGGGCCTCTTCACTGTGGGCGGGGGAGTGCCCCGCAACTGGGCCCAGCAGGTGGCGCCCTACCTGGAACTCCTTAACACCCGCCTCAATCTTGACGTGCCGGAACTCCGGTTTCAATACGGGGTGCGCCTCTGCCCCGAGCCGGCCCATTGGGGGGGGTTAAGCGGCTGCACTTACAAGGAAGGGGTGTCCTGGGGGAAATTCGTGGCCCCGGAGGACGGCGGCCGCTACGCCGAAGTCCTGTGCGACGCCACCATCGCCTGGCCCATCCTGCTCAAGGCGGTGATGCAGCGGGTTAAGTGACGGTTTTCGGTCTTCGGTCTTCGGTCTTCGGTCTTCGGTCAAAAAAAATGCAAACCACCAAGAATAGTGTATCAGTTTGAAAATTAGATTCATTCGAGAATTGGTGGCGAAGCCTGGGAATTTTAAATTGACAAATTTTTCATGAGTTGATATTGAAAAAAGCCCACCCAACCTATTTTGGGGAAGACAAGGGATATGGCTGAAAATGAAAAGGAATTTTATCATCCTCTTTCGATATTTAATCCTGGATTATGCCGCAAGAATCGGTG
>VGSO01000230.1 GCA_016874945.1 Deltaproteobacteria bacterium | reverse complement strand
GCAGGGAGCGAGTGGCGAGAAAGACGTAAACCCAATAGGCGGCCCCGGCAGTGGCCAGCAGGGGGGGAAGAACCGGCAGGACGCCCACCACCAGCAGCACCGGCAGCATTACCGTCCCCATGACCGAGAGCCAGTAAAGGCAGCCGGCCCAGACCCGGGGGCGGTGCCAGAAGTCTTCCCAGAACTGGCAGACCCGGCCGATGATGCGGACGGGATGGGGCCAGCCGGGAGGGTCCCCCAGTAAGAGGTCCAGAAGGTAGCCCAGAAGAAAGGGGAAGGCCAGGGGCATTTTTATGGTTTTCGGTTTTCAGTTTTCGGTTAAATAATTAGAAATGAAAATGTTATCACCCTCCCGGCCGGCAGGCCCGCAAGGCCCTTAACAATTTCTCATTCTCCTCCCGCAGCCGCACCGCCACGCGGAAAAATCTCTCATTTAGGCCCCGGAAATTGGAGGCGTCCCGGATGAGGAGGCGGTGTTCCAGGAGGGTCTGGCGCAGCCGGGCCGCGGTCCAATCCGGGGCGGTGAGTTTCACCAATAGATAGTTCACTTTGCCGGGGAAAGTCTGCAAGCCGGGGATGCGGCTTATTTCTGTCAGTAAGAAATCCCGCTCCCGACGAACCACCTGCCGGCTCCGGGCCATGAATTCCCGGTCCTTCAGGCAGGCCAGCCCCACGGCCTGGGCCACGGCGTTCACCGACCAGGGTTCCTGGGCTTCGGCCAGGGTCTGGGCGAGCTCCGGTTTGGCCATCAGGTATCCCAGCCGCAAACCGGGGATGCCGAAGAACTTGGTGAAGGACCGCAGAATAATCAACCGGGAAAAGTTCCGCAGATGGGTCTTAAGAGAGGCATCTTCCACGAAGTCGATAAACGCCTCATCCAGGACTATATACGCACCCGACGCAGCCATGGCCTCCACCAGGGGCAAAATCTCCTCCGGGGCCAGCAGCGCCCCGCTGGGGCTGGCGGGATTGGCCAGAAACACCAAATCCGCGCCCCTCAGGTCCGGCGCCCGGCGCAGGGAGAAGGCATCTTCTGCCGCGGTGGGGTGGAAGACCGTGTCCGCCTGGCACATCAGGCAGGCCGCTTCGTATTCGCTGAAGGCCGGGGTCACGATGAGGGCCCGCCGGGGGCGCAAGGCCCGCACCACCAGGTAGATGAGCTCGGTGGAGCCGTTCCCCACCAGGATTTCCTCCGGGGACAAATCGTGATACGCCGCCAGGGCCTCCTGGAGATTCCGGCACTGGCGGTCGGGGTAGTGGGTCATCTCCCCCCAGGCCGCCGCGGCCGCGGCCACGGCCCCCGGAGGATACCCCAGGGGATTGATGTTGGCGGAAAAATCCAACAAGTCCGCGGCCTTGATCCCCAAAGCCCGGGCTACTTCATAGACATTACCCCCATGAGGGGCAACGGTGTCTGGCAAGCTGAAATCCTCTCTCATTAGTTTAATACCGGGAGCAAAGGTTAAAAGGAAAAAGGGCATAAGGTTTCTTCCTTTTCCCCTCTTAACCTTTTAGCCTTTTATCATGCCCCAGATCTTCTCCACGTCCACGTGTTTCCGGAAGGTATCCGCCAGGCGGTCCAGTTGGGTTTCCACGAAGTCCCGGTAGGACCAGGATGATGATTGAGGGGCCGCAGTCTTGCCTTGCCTGGCCCGGATTCGGGCCAACAGGTCCCGCCGGAAACCGTCGTTGTCGAAGAGGCCGTGGAGGTAGGTGCCCCAAACATTTCCCCCCTCATCCACCCAGCCGTCGGGCGTTTTCACAGGCTGGCCGTTCTGGCTGACGATAATGAAGGCCGGCCGCCCCGGACCCTGGGCAGTCGTGACCCCCATGTGGATTTCGTAGGCTCGAATCTTTTCCTCGCTTTTGGGCACCAGGGCCTCCACCTGGGTGGTGGTCTTTTCCCCCGCCAGGGTGGTGGCCACCGGCAGCAGCCCCAACCCCGGGGCGCTTCCCGGCGGTCCTTCCACTCCCAGGGGGTCCCGGACTTCGTCTCCCAGGATTTGATACCCGCCGCAGATTCCGATAAGCTCGCCCCCCCGCCGGGCGTATTCCTGGATCCGGCGGGACCAGCCGGTGTGATTTAGGTAGTTGAGATCATTAATGGTATTCTTGGTGCCGGGAATAATCAACAGGTCCAGGTCGTCCAGGGAGTCCGGGGGGGTCAGGTAAATCAGGGCCACCCCCGGCTCCTGTTCCAGGGGGTCGAAGTCGGTGTAATTGGAAATATGGGGGAGGCGCACCACCCCCACCCGCGGGCAGCCGTCTGCGGCATCCAGCCGGGAGCACCTCTTGCGGCCCAGGGCCACGCTGTCCTCTTCCGGCAGAGCCAGGTCGCTCAAGTAAGGAAGCACGCCCAGAACGGGCCGGCCGGTGCGCTTTTCAATGATCCTGACCCCGTCATCGAACAACGCCGCATCACCCCGGAACTTGTTGATGATGAAGGCGGAAAGCAGGCGGCGCTGCCACCGGGTCAGCAGGCGCCAGGTCCCCACGGTGGCCGCGAAAATTCCGCCCCGGTCGATGTCCGCCACCAGGATTACCGCGGCGTCGGCCTTCCGGGCCATGTTGAAATTCACCAGGTCATTTTTCTGGAGATTGAGCTCCACCGCGCTGCCGGCCCCTTCCAGGACGATGAGCTCGTGGCTCTCCTGAAGGCGGCGGAAGCTCTCCATGACTTTGCGCCCCAGGCGGGGTTTGTGGCGGTAATACTCCCGGGCCGGGAAGTTGCCGTAAACTTTGCCGTGGACGATGACCTGGGACCCCACCTCGCTGCTGGGCTTGAGCAAAATGGGGTTCATGTCCACGTGGGGCGCCAGGCCCGCGGCCTGGGCCTGCACCACCTGGGCCCGGCCCATCTCGCCGCCTTCCGGGGTGATGAAGCTGTTCAGGGCCATGTTCTGGGCCTTGAAGGGCGCCACCCGAACCCCCGCCTGGCGGAAGACGCGGCACAGCGCCGCCACCACCATGGATTTCCCCACGTCGGAGCCGGAACCGAGAATCATTAAGGGGCGGTATTTCATTGTCAGGTTTCAGGTTTTGGTTTCTGGGTTTCAGGTCTTGATATGTCTTCCTAGATCCTGGTTAACAGATTTTTTCCAACTGCTCACTGCTCACTTCATACTTCCCCAGGTACCCCCGAGGGGTGATCATGTAGGGACCGTAAACATAAGTTTGGGAATTGCCCACGATGATAATGGTTTGCATGTCCACTTCGTGGTCCGACATTTTTCCCAAGGTGGTGATGGCCACATCCTGCCCTGCCCGCATGGCCCGGCGGACGAGGCCCACGGGGGTTTCCGGGGCATAATGTTTGAGCAGCAGATCCCGCACCGCTCCCAGTTGCCAGTTGCGGCGTTTGCTCTGGGGGTTATACAGCACAATGACGAAATCCCCCTGGGCCGCCAGTTCCAGGCGCCGGGTGATGGTTTCCCAGGGCGTGAGCAGGTCGCTCAGGGACACCGCCACGAAATCGTGCATCAGGGGCGCGCCCAGGAGGGCCGCGGCCGCGGCCAGGGCCGGGATGCCGGGAATCACCTCCAGGTGGAAGTCCACCTCTTTTTCGGTATCGGGGGGAGCGATTTTCAATCGCCGGGCCGCGCAGATTTCCAGCACCAGTCCGGCCATGCCGTAAATCCCCGCGTCGCCTCCGGAGATTAAGGCCACCCGGCGGCCTTTTAGGGCCAGGTCCACCGCGGCCCGGCACCGCTCCATCTCCGCCTTCATGCCCGTGGCCACCACTTCCTGCCCCTGGAGCAGGGGCCGGATCAGGTCCACGTAAGTGCGGTAACCCGCCACCACCTGGGCCGCGTCCAGGGCGACCCGGGCCTTAGGGGCGAGATATTCCGGGAAGCCCGGCCCGGTGCTCACCACCGTCAGGCGGCCCGGGCCACGGCCAGAGTTACGTTGGCTGATTTGCATTTGGTCACGATCAACGGTCCCCCCGCGGCCTTCAGGGCCGCGGCCTCGCACACGCTGGCCACCCCCAAATGGCGGGCCGCGGCGGGAGACGGGGTGGGGGTCTCAATATTTTTAAGGGAATCGGCGCTGAACCATTGCAGGTCCACCCCCAATTCCCGGGCCGCGGCCTTAAGGCCCGGCGCGTCCTTCCTGGCCTCGATGGTGGCCAGGGCCTTTAATGACAGCAAAGACAAGCCTTCTTGTTGAAAAATATGCCGCAGCAAGTCCACAACTTCCCCGGCAGGGGTTTCATGGTGGCAGCCAATACCTGCTACCAGCACCCGGGCCCGGAGGCGCAGCCATTCCCGGGGCCAGCGCCGTTCTTCCCAGCCCACGTAAACGCCGGGGGCGGGGGCGCCCAGGGCCGCGGCCAGGTCGGTCTCTACAATGAACCATTCCTGTTGTTCTTGAAGGGCTTCCGTCAGGCCGCCCTGCCGGTCCACCAGGCGCACCGGCTCTCCCGCCAGCAAGGCCATGTGAATGGCCCGGACCGCGTCCAGGTTTTCCACCGCCAGCCCCAGGCGGGGGGCCAGGACGTCCAGGGCCGGAAGGTTGTTGACATCCGTGGCGGTGGTGATCACCGCCTGGCCGCCCAGAACTTGAGCCACCCGGCAGGCCAGGTCGTTGGCCCCCCCCAGGTGGCCGGAAAGGAGACTCACGGCAAACTTTCCGGCTTCGTCCACCACCACCACCGGGGGGTCGGATGCTTTGCTCTTGAGGTGCGGTGCAATGCCCCGGACCACGATGCCCGCGGCCATGACGCACACCAGGGGCTGTTTATGGACAAAGGCCTCTTGAAAGACTTCCGCCACCCGGTCAAAGGGGACTTCTTCCCGACGGTCTTGGGCAAACCGCCGGGGAAGGCGGCAGGCGGCGTTACCCAGGCCCTCCCGCAGACGCCGGGCCAGGGCGGCGCCTTGGGGCGTCAGGGCCGCGATGGTTATAAGTTCCATTTTAGCTTTCAGCCGTCAGCTTTTAAATTTTAAATTTAATGCACCGGCGGGACGCCTGTGCTACTGAATCCGAGTTTCTGGTTTTTTCGCGAAGATTTTGCCTGTAACACCTTGATTTAATTAATGTAATTAGGTCATTTTTTAGTTTGGTTGCGGCCTTTAGGCCGCGATGTGCCACCGATATTCATTTAGAAAAA
>VGSO01000229.1 GCA_016874945.1 Deltaproteobacteria bacterium | reverse complement strand
CATTTTACATGGTTCGGCCTCGGTGGTCAATGGCCTGGCGGGCCAGCCGGTCGGCCTCTTGATTGCCATCCCGGGGCACATGGGAGATAGCATAGGCCCGGAAGTTTTGCAACTCTTTTCGGACTTTCCGGTAAAGGGGGATAAGATGGGGCGTCTTCACCCGGTAAAGGCCGGTGAGTTGGCGCACCAGGAGCTCCGAATCGGAGAAGATCTGGAGCTTTTGGACCCCCAGGTTGCGGGCGGCTTGGAGGCCCAGGAGGAGCGCCCGGTATTCGGCCACGTTGCTGGTGGCCTCTCCCAGGTAGTCGCCCATTTTCAGGCGGGTTTCACCTTGAGGGTCAATGAGGACGAACCCGGCGCCGGCCGGGCCGGGATTGCCGGAAGAGGCGCCATCTGAGTAAAGGGTCCACCGGCCTTGCTCCAGTTGACGGTAATGGGCGGCAGCTGCCGCGAACATATTGTTGAGTTGCTCCCGGGTTATCTGGAACTCTTCCATAACCCGGGAGATGTCTTGCCCTTCCGCCAGGGCCTGGAAAATCGCCGCGCCGTCGGGTTGCAATCGCCATCCTTTCAGGCAGGGCGCCCCCCTGCCCCCTTAGCGTTGGTATTCTCTCAATAGGGCAAGCAGTTGAACATGAGCCTTCGGCTCGCCCCATAACCCATGAAAATGAGCAGCCGCTCTGGCTGTTCTTGGGTTGCGCAGTTGGATGCCCGGCTTAGCAACCCATACCAAGGTGCATTCAAAAGGCTATTGTCGGAGTGGCGCAATTTATTGCGCCCGTAGAGGCGGGCGTGATAAATCACGCCCCAATTTGCCGTTTGGTTGCGACATGGTGTCATTCCGGGGGGAAAAATTTGGCGGGCACAGAGGCTCGCCCCACCCAGTAAGGGCGTCCCGGCGGGGGGTTGCCCGGCGCAGGCTGAAGCCTGCGGTTACATTTTCAGGGCCGGAACTTAGGCAAAAAAACAGCGGGAGTTGAGGTGAGGGGGGATAACTGAATTAACATGCTTTAATTAGAAAAAGATTTTGCCACCCCCACCCCAACCCTCCCCCATCAAGGGGGAGGGGATTTTAAGAAATCGCTGTTCAATTAGGTATTTCGCCGCGGTCTTAAATCAGGGCCCACCGCCCCTTACCGAAAACCGAAGACCGAAAACCAAAGACCGCCTTTAATTGACAGCTTCTTCGGCCATCTCATCCAGCCAGTACAGCATCCGCTGGCAGTGAGGGCATTGCAGGATCTCTTCGCCTTTCTGAAGATCAATGAACTGCTGGGGCAGGATATTCATATTGCAGCCCAGGCAGACCCCTTCCCGCACCGCGGCGATGGCGGTGCCGTTGCGCCGTTCCCGGATAAACTCATAACGCTTCAGCAACTGGGATGGCACCACCTTGCGCAGCACACCGCGTTTCTTTTCCAGGCCGGCCAGTTCCTTCTTCAGCTCCTTCAACTGGGCCTTTATCTTTTCGTCTTCCTGGGCCAATATGGCCTGCTGCTCCAGGATTTCCTGGTCCAGCGCCGCCAGGGCCTTGGTTTTGGCCTCCAGGAGCTCCAGTCCCTCCAGCAGGCGGGTTTCGGTCTTGTCCCGCTGGTCTTCCTTATAGGCGATCTCCTTGAGCATGGCCCGGTATTCGATGTTGCTCTTGATCTCCATGAGTCGCTGGCGGCTTTTCTTGATGCTCTCCTCCAGTTCGGCGATATCTCCTTCTGTGGCGCGACGCTGGCTTTTCAGGTCTTCCAGCTCTTGGGCCGCGGCGGCGTATTCCGCCTTCATTTCCTGGAGCCGGGCGGTTTCCGTCTCCAGAAACTCCGGGAGCTTCTCCATTTCCTGGGCAATGCCGCGGATGACCTTATCCAGTTCCTGCAAGTCTACCAGCCCTTTTAACTCCGGTAACAAGATTAAACCTCCATCGTGGCTTGTCGTATGGTTATGGTTAAGATAAAAGGCCCCGGTGGGTGACCTTTTCCATTATTCACCGGTAATGACACGGCGGGGCTGCCGGGGTGGCGGCTTCCACCTCCAATTCCCATCCCGCTTCCCGGAACCGGGCTCGGAGGTCTGCGGCCCAAGGCTCCATAAACACCACCTCGCTGGCGTAGTGGCCCACTTCCAGGACGGCGAAGTCCTCCATCCCCGGAGGAACCTGATGGTGGCGCACTTCCCCGGTAAGGTACAATTGAGCTCCTTTCTCCCGGGCCGCGCCGATGAACTCCCCGCCGCTGCCGCCGCACACCGCCACTTGCCGCGCTTCCCCCGGAGGCCGGCCCCAAATCCGCACCTGGCTAACCCCGAAGACCTCTTTGATCCGGGAAATTATTTCCGGAAAAGCCCGGGGCGTCGGCCAGCAGCCCACCCGGCCCAATCCCAGGGTGAGGCCTTGATTCTTCAAGGGATAAAGGTCATAGGCCACTTCTTCGTAAGGATGAATCTTCTTCAGGCGGGCCAGGGCGGCATTGAGGCGGCTCTCCGGAGCCACCATCTCCAGGCGGGATTCTACGACCCGGGAAAGCCGGGCCGCTTCACTCCTAAATGGCCGGGCGCCCTCCAGGGGAACAAAGGTCCCTTCCCCCCGGCCGGCAAAAGAACAATGGGAATAGCGGCCGATGACCCCCAGGCCCTCTTCCGCCAGAGCCTGGCGCACCGGGTCTTCATAACCCAGGGGCGTGAAAACGGTGAGCTTGCACCAGGCGTCGGCGCCGGTGGCGGATAAGATTTCCACGTCCTTAAGTTCCAGGAGATGAGCCAGAAAATCGTTGAGGCCCCGGGGCGCCACATCCAGATTAGTATGACAGGCAACCACGGCCAAGCGGGCCCGGACTATTTGGGCCAACAGCCGGCCTTGAGGTTGATCTTCGCGCACTTCCCGGAGCGGCTGATACAGGAGCGGATGATGAGTGAGGAGGAGCTGCGCTCTTTTTCCCCGGGCCTGGGCCACCACTTCCGGGGTGGCCTCCAGGGCCACCAGAACCTGGGACACCGGGGTCCGGGGGTCACCGATCTCCAGCCCCACCCGGTCGCCGGACACGGCCCAGTTAAAGGAGTAATGCTCGTCCAGAAGCTTTATAATCTCTTGTAAAAGTACGGCCATAGGACATAAAAAGGGGGGTGCGCACACAGCACCCCCCTTTGGGTCAATTTCCGGAGGACTTCCAAAGTCCTTGTCGTTGGGGTGTTATTTTAAACCTCCCGAAAAAGGTGGTGGGCCCACCCGGATTTGAACCAGGGACCGTCCGGTTATGAGCCGGTTGCTCTGACCGCTGAGCTATGGGCCCGCTCCTCACGAGGAATTGTCGGGGATTCCAAACCCGGAAGCCCGCTTCATCTTTATTTTATGAATTATTTCATAATATTTCAAGAACCGAGTCAATATTCGATGAAGCTTTTCAGCCGGGTGCTCCGGGAAGGATGCCGGAGTTTGCGCAGGGCCTTGGCCTCGATTTGGCGGATGCGCTCCCGGGTGACCTCGAAGTCCCGCCCCACTTCTTCCAGGGTGTGATCCGTCTTTTCCCCGATGCCGAAGCGCTTGCGCAGCACTTTTTCCTCCCTGGGGGTGAGAGTGGCCAGCATCTTGCAGGTCTGGTCCGCCAGATTGAGGTTGGCCACCGCCTCCATGGGCGTGAAAATCTTCTTATCTTCGATGAAGTCGCCCAGGTGGCTGTCTTCTTCGTCGCCGATGGGAGTCTCCAGGGACAGGGGCTCTTTGGCGATTTTCAGGACTTTGCGCACTTTTTCCAGGGGAAACTCCATCTTCTCCGCGATTTCTTCCGGGGTGGGTTCCCGGCCGATTTCCTGGACCAGATACCGGGAAGTGCGGATGAGCTTGTTGATGGTCTCAATCATGTGCACCGGGATGCGGATGGTCCGGGCCTGGTCGGCGATGGCCCGGGTGATGGCCTGGCGGATCCACCAGGTGGCGTAAGTGCTGAACTTGTAACCCCGTTCGTATTCGAATTTTTCCACGGCTTTCATGAGGCCGATGTTGCCTTCCTGAATAAGGTCCAGGAATTGGAGGCCCCGGTTGGTGTATTTTTTGGCGATGGATACCACCAGGCGCAGATTGGCCTCCACCAGCTCCCGTTTGGCCCTGAGGGCCTGGTACTCCCCTTTCTCGGCCTTGGTCAGAATGGCCAGCAGGCGCCCGCCGGGCACGCCCACGTCCTGGCCCAGCTTTTTCAGGTGGCGGTGGGTCTGATACCAGAGCTCTTCCACTTCCGCCAGGCGCTGGGGGGTCAATTTGGACAATATGGGCATTCCCGGATTTTTCTTCCGCTCCCGTAACAGGCTGCGCAGCTTGGTCAGGGACAGGCCCGCGGCCGCCTGGCAGCGCTCCAATTTTCGCTGGCATTCCCGCACCAGGAAGCCGTAGCCCCGGAGTTGGTTGAGAATCCCTTCCAGGTAATGGCGATCCAGACGCATTTTTTTCAGCAGGTCCGCCAACCGGCGGCGCAGCGTGCCCAGGCGCTGCTCCTGCTGGAGGTAGCCCTCGCTGCGGTAAGGGTGGGCCGCCATTTCCTTGTAACCTTGCTTGATTTTTTCTTCAAAGAGGCGCACCTTCTGAAGAATCTTGAGCAGGCGGGTCTTATGCGTGCTGAGATCCAGGTCCGGCGCGTCTTCGTCAAAATCCTCCAGGAGGCCCGTGGGTGAAAGCTTTTCCTGCTCCATCTTGTAGGCCAGGGCCAGAACCTGGAAGTAGGATAAAGGCACTTCCAAGAGGGAGTGGAGCACCTCCTTTTCCCCTTCCTCGATGCGCTTGGCGATTTCCACCTCGCCTTCCCGGGTAAGCAGGGAAACCAGGCCCATCTCCCTGAGGTAGAGGCGCACCGGGTCGTCCAACTTGGCCGCTTCCGCGTCCAGCACCAAGTCGCCTTCCCCCTCCCCCAATTCCAGGGGAACGGCCATGACCAGGCTGGAAACCTCCGGAGGCGATAGTTCCAGGTCGTCAAAGATGAAGATGTCCTTCATCTGGTCCGTTAACAATACATCCGGAGACATGGAGTCGTTCAGGTCGTCCACGGAAATGAGGCTGTCGTCGTCCCCCATGGGCATCAATTCCGGAAACCCGCTAATTCCCATACCCTTGTTCATCCATCTTCTCCTTTGGCCGGGGAAGCCTGCTTCAAGGCTTCCA
>VGSO01000228.1 GCA_016874945.1 Deltaproteobacteria bacterium | reverse complement strand
TTAATCACTCCGAGTAATAATAATGACATTGCTGCTGGCCTGACCCGGATTACCGCTCAACCGGGAACCGCGCCCTCCATCCTCTTGGGTCTGGGGGCTGGCCGCGCTGGCGGCTCCGCAATCTTAATGCCCTTGAGCATGCCCTCTTCGGTCCGGATCTCTAACATGGCGCCGCACAGGCACTTGACCGGGCCCTCAAAGTCGTCATACGCGTCGCCCAATTCCACTTTATGGCCGCAGGATAAGCAATTGATTCTCATGTTCATTCTCCATTTACGGCGTCAGACGATCCCCTGCCCTTTACAGGCGTTGCAATAGAAAATCCCTTCTTCGCCGGTTCCTTTGCACCGGGGACAGGTATCGGCCTCAAAGCGCACGCTCATCGCGCCCACTCCCCGGCAGGTGAGACAGATGAGATCCCCCGCCACCCGGCCGGAGCCGGAGCAGCGTTGGCAGGTCACCACCGGGGGGGTGACCCGCACGCTGACGGCGCCGCGGCACACCGGGCAACCGGAGGCGCTGCGGTACTTGGGGTCGGCCCCGTCACCGCCGCAGTAGGCGCAGGGCACTTCATCCACAAAGCGCTTGCTGCGGGTCTTGCGCCCCTGGGACGTATGGTGCCGGGTCAGCACCTTCAGGGCATATTCCATGAGCTACCAGGCCCCTTACCGGCAGCAGCGGCAGTGCCGCCAGGCGGCGGCCAGCCAGCGTCGGCGCAGCTCCCGGTTGCACCGGGCCACCTCCTCCTGGCACCTGCGGCCCAACTCCGCCCCCCACATGGGCAGGCCCGTGGAGGTGGGGCAGGCGCGGTAGCTCTTGACGTGGCGCATGGTCCGCAACTGGTCCGAAGTCTTTAGAGTAAGCATCGGCATCCTCGTTTTGTAACTTTAATATCTAACCTTGAAACCACCGGCGCTCTTCGGCGGCCCGGGGCGCCCCGCGCCGGGGTCAACGCCCCCCTCTCCCACCGCCTGCAAGAGGGCTTTTTTCTCCGCCTCAATTTCCTGCAGGCGGGCGGCGATGTCCGCCATCAATTGCCTGGCCTTCTCGCTCTCCAGGGTCTTCCTGGCTTTTTCCATTTCAATATGGCTGATGCGCAGATATGCCTCATGGGGGAGCGTCGCCTTGCCCACCTTGCCCGTCACCGTGCGGATGTCTTGTAAACCTCTCCTGGGAACGGCCATACGGTTACTCCTTGTGCAGCTTTGAAACCCGGTCGGCGCGCC
The DNA here is from genome assembly GCA_016874945.1 of Deltaproteobacteria bacterium. Lineage (GTDB taxonomy): Bacteria > Desulfobacterota > Desulfobaccia > Desulfobaccales > 0-14-0-80-60-11 > VGSO01. The sequence goes on along the minus strand of VGSO01000228.1, from coordinate 3,906 downwards.
GCGGGGTCTGCCGGCGGGCGCCCAAGACCGTGTCGATCACTTCTTCCACCTTTTCGCCCATAATGGATTGGCCGCCCCGGGTCACCTTGGCGGTGTCGGTATTGAGAACGTCCCGGCAGGCCCACTGGAAGACCGGGTCGTCTTTATGGGCCCGGCCCCCCTGGTGCGCCAGGATCTTGGCAATAGCGATGCAGGCCCGGATGGTGGGACGGTGGTTGTTGACCCCAAAGCCCCGGAGTTCCCGCACCACATCCACAATGATCTCGGCATCCAGGCGAGCGAGACCGGATTTAGCCATGGCGATTTGCACCTCTGTTTCCCGGTCGAAATGTCCCAGGTTGACGGTGATGAGACGGTCCATGAGGGCGTCCTGGGTCTTGTGCACCCCGGCGTACTCCTCGGGATTGGAGGTGAAGATGGCTCGAAACTCCGGGTGCACCTCCAGGTAACTATCTCCGCCCCGGGACATTTTGGGCAGATTGAGGATCTTCTCTTCCAAGATGCTCAAGAGGGCGTTGTTGGCCTCGGGGCGGGACCGGGTAAACTCATCGTAGATGAGGGTATAACCGTCTTTGCAGGCCATGGTGAGGCGGTTGTCCATCCAGGTGACATTCATGGACTCTTCCGTCTTGAGAACCGAATGGATGTAGTTGTCGATGAGTCTCTGTTTGCGGTAGCCGGAGTGGCGCCCCACCAGGTCGGAACTCCCGAACTCATCGTCCCCGTGGATCAGGACCACCGGGCGGCGCCGCTGCGCCGCCACATGAAAGGCCAGGGTGGTTTTACCCGTTCCCGCCGGACCGGCGAAATGCACCGGATACCCCACCTCCAGGTAGGCCAGGGCGCGTTTGCTCACATCCTGAACATAAGCCGTTTCCACGAATTCCGGGCCGGCTTCCGGCGTCACCTGGTCGTCCCGGCTTTCCACCTTAACCACGGCCACCGCGGCCCCTTTCCGATGTTTGCCACTCATCTGCGTTGCTCCTGTAACTGCTGATGGACCTGCCCCTGGAATCCAGGGGCAGGATTAGTAACCTATGATTTATGGGACACCCAGCCCCGCCCCCGGCAGGTTATGCAGGCCAGGGCGGAGGAGGCGTCGTCCCCGGTGCCCCGGCACTCCGGGCAGGGAAGGAGTGGTCCGGGGATTACGGGCACATAACCGGTGCCGCGGCAAACGGTGCAGGTGAAGGTCTTCACGGCCCCGGTCCCCCGGCAGTGGGCGCAGCGCCGGTTCAACGCCGGCGCTTGCACCATCCCCCGCCCGCCGCACACGCAGCAGTTGGAGAGCCAGGACATGATCCCAAAGGGGTCTTTCCCTGTGCCGCGGCAGAAAGAACAGGTTACTTCCACCATGTTCCCGCCGACGCGGTCCATCTGCACCGTTTTTTCCGCCGCTTGCTGAACGTGGGTCATGGTCGGCCTTCATCAGGGCGTGAAGATGTCAGCCCTTCTTTTTGCCTGGAGGCCGCCCCGCCTCTTCTTTGCCCTTGGCCTCCTGGGCGGCTTGATGTTTGAGTGCCTCTTCTTTCGCCATGGCTAACGCGGCCAGGCGGTCCCGTTCAGCTTCTTCTTGGGCCCGCCGTTCCGCCTCGGCCCTGGCGCGGCGCTCGGCCTCCGCCTGGGCCCGGCGTTCCGCCGGGGTAGGCCCGAACCAGGCCCGATGGGCTCCGGCCAGGTCCAGGGCAAATTCCCGGCGCATCCCGCCCACGGTTTTCTTCAGGTGGGCCACTGCCGCCCGCCGCTCCGCCTTGGTCTTCTTGGCCATGTCTTTGTGGGCCCGGCGGAAACCCGCCCTCAGGCTCGCCACTTCATGGCCCAGGACCTTGACAAAGCCCTGGCGTTCCGCCTTGGTTCGCCGGGCCATCTCGGTGCGCTCCCGGCGAAAGCCGGCCTTCATGGCGGCCACATCCTGGCCCAGGTCCCGGACGAAGGTCAGACGCGCCCCGCGCAGGGCGACGATCTCACCGCATAATCGGGTCATACTTTCGGTTAACGGACCCATGTGAAGTGTCTCCTTTCTCATGGACCTTGCCGGGGAACTCTCCTCGCCGCCAGGGTTGCCGCTAAGTTCGACTCAACTGCAACCCCCCTTTGCGGAGGGGCCGCACCTGACGGCCCCCTCGCCAAGGAGGAAACATTCCCCGGATCGGCCTTATGCCGGAGCGGCCGCACTGGCCGTGAGGCCGATGGCCTCGGCGTACTTCAGATAGGTCTCCACGGAAGCGATGACCACCCGAGCTTCAATGGACAGCAGTTCAATACCCACCAGCGCCACCTTGACCCAGGCGTCGATGACGATACCCTTATCCAGAATGCGGTCAACGACTTCCGCCAGGCTGGAGGAATCGGTTGACTTTTGAACTTTGGCCATGGTATATCTCCTTCTTAGATTGACTGTTAGTCGGTTCAGGTTAATGGTTTCTTTGAGGTGGATGAGACCGTCGCGTCGGCTTATTTGCCGGCCCAGGCCCGCCGCGCCCCTTCCAGGTCCGCGGCAAAGGCGTAGCGCATGGCGCCCACCGTTTTCTTCAGGTGAGCTACTGCCGTCCGACGCTCCGCCTTGGTCTTCCGGGCCATGTCTCGTTGGGCCCGACGGAAGTTAGCCATCAAAGCCGCCGTATTATGGGTCAGGTCTTTGACAAAACCCTTCCGGGCCCCGCGCAAATCCACGATCTCGCCAACCAGCCGGGTCATTTCGTCGGTAAATCGACCCATGTGGTATCTCCTTTTGTTCCGCCTTTAGGCCTTTAGGGGTAGGTCGGCACCGCAATGCCCGCCCCTGAAGGATGCTGAGGGGACTCTTTCCGGCAGGGGTCGTCCGGACCCCTCCGGAAAGAGGACTGTCCCCCCAATTGGCCTTAAGCCGGAGCCGCCGCACTGGCCGTCAGGCCGATGGCTTCGGCGTACTTCAGATAGGTCTCCACCGAAGCGATGACCACCCGAGCTTCAATGGACAGCAGTTCGATGCCCACCAGCGCCACTTTGACCCAGGCATCGATGACGATACCCTTGTCCAGGATGCGGTCCACCACTTCCGCCAGGCTGGAGGAATCGGTTGACTTCTGTACTTTGGCCATGAGGAATCTCCTTTATTAAATTTGGTTTTTTGGAGAAAAGGCATGCCTCAAGAGTGTTATTATCAAGATTTATGCCAGTCGCTTGAATTGCATTTATATAAGGAAATCAGGATATTATTGGGGAGGGGGCTTAAAGCCGGCCGGGAGGGGGAATCGGCGCTATGGAATAAATTCCATACTCCGGGGCCGCAATTCCATTTTTTTCCGTATCTATAAGAAATTATTTCCTCATGCCTTCAGGGCCTTCAGGATCTCTTCCTGGAGAAAGGGTTTGCTGATGAAGCTGCGGATCAGCCCCTGGGAGATGGCCTCCTGGATGGATACGTCGTCCCGGTAAAAGTAACCGGATACCATCACGATGCGGGTGCCCGGGGCAATCGCCAGGATGCGCCGGGCCAGTTCCAGGCCGTCCATATCCGGCAGCTTGGCGTCCAGGAAGGCGCAAGAAAACTGATGTTGCCCCATCAACTCCAGGGCTTCCTGGGCGCTCAGGGCTTTGCGGGTGGCAAATCCCTGGTTATGGAGCAGATGTTCCAGGACCCAGCACATATCCGGCTCGTCATCCACGATGAGGATCAACGCGCTCTGATCGGTCATGCCGCCCCGCTCCCCTTACAATACGGGTAATCTCACGGTAAAGTTGCTTCCCTTGCCCTCCTCACTGTCCACGGTGATGGCGCCGAAGTGCTGCTTGACAATGGAATAGCAGATGGACAGCCCCAATCCCGACCCCTGGCCCGCCGGCGCGGTGGTGTAAAAAGGGTCGAAGATATTAAGCAGGTCCCCGGGGGCGATCCCGTGGCCCGTGTCACCGATCCTCACCCGG